>CAUZJP010000216.1:0-3113 GCA_963580235.1 Candidatus Thalassarchaeaceae archaeon | reverse complement strand
CCGCGCAGTCACCCGCCGAGTCCGTGAGCATGGTGTGATTCTCTGTCTGTTCGGCCCACTAGAGCAGGAGGAGGAGATGCGCAGCCGTCTGGAGGGCATGACATCACCTGATTTGGAGGACTTGGTCGACGATGTCAGCCGCGACGATGCAGTCCTTCTCAACGAAGGTGCAAAGGGTACCGGCGGGATTCCCCTGCCACGGATAGCGGCCCTCGACTGCGGCATCAAACACAACATCCTGCGGGAACTTTGCAAGCGCTTCGAGGTCCTTTGGGCACCACCCGACTTAGCCTTCGACACCCTAGTAGACGAATACCAAATCGACGCCCTCTTTTGCTCAAACGGACCGGGTGACCCGGCTCACGCTGGCAAGGCGTTTGCTGCAAGAGAAACGCTCGCTGCTGGACTTGAAACGAAGATGCCGGTGATGGGAATCTGCCTCGGCCACCAACTCTTGGGGCTAGCGACCGGGCTTGAGACCTACAAGCTCCGATATGGCCACCGTGGAGCCAACCAACCGGTAGTCGACCTAGTGACGGGGAAGGTCACCATAACCAGCCAGAACCACGGTTTTGCGGTTAACCCACGAGGCACTGAACCACTTGCACCCCACCCAATCTGGCAGAGCCAAGGCGCACCCGAGGCGCTCTCCGAT
Source organism: Candidatus Thalassarchaeaceae archaeon (assembly GCA_963580235.1). Taxonomy (GTDB): domain Archaea; phylum Thermoplasmatota; class Poseidoniia; order Poseidoniales; family Thalassarchaeaceae; genus MGIIb-Q1. Next base: position 2,458 of record CAUZJP010000216.1, on the reverse strand, counting down.
GCCCCCACCGAAGTTCGATTCGTCAATGCGAACGACCGTACCGTCGAGGGGTTGGATGTAATTGGTCGGCCCGCCTTCAGCGTTCAGTATCACCCCGAGGCGGCGCCCGGGCCGCACGATGCGGCGCCGCTGTTCGACCGTTTTTCTGAAATCGTAGCGAAGGAGATGCAGGACGAACTCCCATTATCCAAGCGAGGTGTTGCCTGATGCCTCGCCGAGAAGACATCCAGCGAATCATGATTCTCGGCTCGGGTCCGATTAAGATAGGCCAAGCTGCCGAGTTCGACTTCTCCGGCTCACAAGCTTGCCGGGCACTGCGCGCCGACGGCTTCGAAGTCATCCTAGTCAATTCCAATCCCGCCACCATCCAGAATGACCCCGAGATGGCTGACCGCATCTACATCGAACCGCTTCTCCCAGATGTCGTCCGACGCATCCTCGAGATCGAGAAGCCCGACGCCCTCCTTGCAGGAATGGGCGGCCAGACCGCCCTGAACCTCGCCTCGGCGCTAGCCCACGATGGCTCACTCGCTCGCCTCGGCGTCGAACTCATCGGCTGCAATCTTGCGACAATCGATGAGGCGGAGGACCGCGACCTGTTCAAGCAGGTCTGTGAAGAGGTCGGCCTTCCTGTCGCAGACGCACACGCCTGCTCCTCAATCGATGAGGTATTGCTGGCCGCAGAACGCATCGGCCAATTCCCACTGCTGATTCGACCGGCGTTCACCTTGGGAGGACTTGGGGGTGGAATGGCATGGAACCGGGGCGAGTTGGTTGAGATAGCGAGCCAGGGAATCCTCCATTCGCAAATCGGTCAGGTCCTAATCGAAGAGAGCATCCTCGGCTGGCAGGAGCACGAATACGAGGTGATGCGCGACGCGGCTGACAACTGCATCATCGTCTGCACGATGGAAAACATCGACCCGATGGGAGTCCATACCGGTGAATCGGTCGTCGTTGCACCCCAACAGACTCTTTCTGACCGCGACCACCAAATGCTCCGAGACGCTTCACTGCGCCTCATTCGTAGGCTTGACATCAAGGGTGGCTGCAATGTTCAGTTCGCCTTCAACCAACAGACTGGAGAGTTTGTAGTAATCGAAGTTAATCCGAGAGTTTCCCGCTCGTCAGCACTCGCTTCAAAGGCGACTGGCTACCCAATCGCAAGGATGGCGGCGCTGATTGCCGTAGGCTATACACTCGACGAACTTCCAAATCCGATTACCGGTGAAGGGACTACCGCTGCATTCGAACCAACACTCGATTACTGCGTTGTGAAAATTCCTCGCTGGCCGTTCGACAAGTTCCGAACCGCCGACCGCACACTTGGGACTTCGATGAAAAGTACTGGCGAAGTGATGGCCATCGGCCGCTGCTTCGAGGAGGCCTTCCTCAAGGCTTGGGCATCTCTAGAGTACGGTAAGCCACACCCCCGGCCGCTCACACTGGCGGACATTTCCGAAGGAGAGGGGATGGGTGAAAGGGCGACTACCGAGTTGCCAGACGAAGTTCTCGAAGATTGGTTGCGGGTTGCGACCGACCGCCGGATGGGGGCCCTATACGAGGCGTTCCGACGAGGTTGGTCGGTTGAGAGGGTGCGAGAAATTACCAGCATCACTCGCTGGTTCCTGCACAAGTTCCAGCGGATGGCTGCGACTGACAACGAGGTACGAAGCGCCGGCTGGGCGAGCCAAGATGGAGAGGGCGGCATTGAGCCGAGTGAGATCAGCGCTGCACAGATGCGGCGCTGGAAGAGTGCCGGCATGAGCGATGCTCACATCTGCGATGCACTTGCTGATTATCCGGTTCATGGATTGAATCTTCTACCCGAGGGGCGGGGCGAGGATGCGGTGATGAGGTGCCGTCATTCACATTCCATACACCCGGTCTATAGAATGGTTGACAGTTGTGCGGCGGAGTTTGCGGCAATCACGCCATACTACTATTCGACCTACGAGCCGCACGGTCTGCCGGGAGTTGACTCCGTTCCCCAAAAGCGCAGAATCGCCGCCGATGGCGAGCCTGCGAGGAGGCTCGTTGTACTCGGCTCTGGCCCGATTCGCATCGGCCAGGGAATCGAATTCGACTACGGCTGTGTTCACGCCGTCCAAGCGATCCGCGAAGTGGGCCATGAGGCGATTATCATCAACAACAATCCCGAGACGGTATCTACTGACTTCGACACCAGCGACCGCCTCTACTTTGACCCGCTGACGCTAGAGAGCGTCGCTGAAGTTTTGCTGCGGGAAGACGCCGACGGCATCCTGCTGCAGTTCGGCGGCCAGACGGCGATCAACCTCGCGCTTCCATTGGACGCTCGGATGCCTCATCTGAACACGCTTGGCCTCGAGATGGCGTTGGAAGGAACCTCACCCGATGCGGTGGACGAGGCGAGCGACCGTGAACGGTTTGAGGCGTTTGCCAAGCGTGTTGGGCTCAGGATGCCCAACGGATTGAC
>CAUZJP010000215.1:0-3123 GCA_963580235.1 Candidatus Thalassarchaeaceae archaeon | reverse complement strand
TCGTCACTCGAAGCCCATGCTCCCGCACCTAGGTCGTACTTCTTGACGAGGTCCTTCTCATCGGTGGCCTTCCCGGTCTGACCGGAGAACCCGCCGACGAATCGCTTTCCACCGGCCGCTCCCTTTCCGGCCGTACCGGCAAGCAGTTCACCCGCCTCGATTCCCATCGTGGGCAACGCCTTCTGAATCGTCTTGGGGGTAATTCCATGTTTGATGTTGAATGCCTCCTGTCGACCACGCCGGTCGAGCGTCTGTTGAATCGAGGTACGCATGGCATCAGACATCTGATTCGCATACAGGATGACCCTCCCCCGTTCATTTCGGGAGGCCCGTCCAATGGTTTGGAGGAGTGAGCGCTCGTTTCTCAGGAAGCCTTGCCGGTCAGCGTCGAAGATAGCGACGAGTGAGACTTCGGGGATGTCGAGTCCCTCTCGCAGAAGGTTGATTCCGACTATGACATCGATGTGACCGATTCTCAGAGCCTTGATGATCTCCGACCGTTCTATGGTGTCGATTTCCGAATGAAGGTAGTGCGCCTTGACACCCATTTTCTGTAGATATTCCGAGACCTCCTCTGCGAACTTGATGGTTAGAACGGTGACGAGGACCCTTTCCCCCAACTCCACACAGGCGTTGATTTCGTCGAGCAGGTCCTGCACCTGACCCTCGGTCGGTCGTACCTCGATGCTCGGGTCGAGAAGCCCAGTCGGCCGAATTTCCATTCTCACCACACCGTCAATCTTCTCTAAGGTCTTGAGTAGACTCGGGGACTTTTTCGGCTTCAATAGCTCAGGTTCGTGCACTCCTCCACCACCAGAGATGTGGAGCAGGTCTTTGGGAACTTCCTGCCCGGTGACTTCGGCGAGATGCCGTAGTTCGCGCTCTCCAGGGGTCGCTGAGACATAGAGCATCTGGGGAACCAAACTCTGGAACTCATCTATTCGAAGTGGTCGGTTGTCCGCCGCTGAGGGAAGTCTGAATCCGTGGTCAATCAAGTTCACCTTGCGCGCCTTGTCACCCGCATGCATCCCCTTCAGTTGGGGCAGGGTCACATGGCTCTCATCCATGATGACTAGGAACTTTTCAGGATCTCCGTGGAACTGGTTTGCCGAGGCTGCGAAGAAGTCTAGCAGACAATAGGGACGCTCTCCGTGGTTGCGCCCGTCGAAGTGCATAGAGTAGTTCTCAATAGCCTTGCAGTGACCCGTTTCCCGCAACATTTCAAGTTCGAAGGTAGTCCGGTTTTCCAATCGATGAGCCTCTAGTTCCTTGCCTTCTGTCTCGAGTGTATGGGTTCTCTCCTGAAGTTCGAACTGGATATCTTCCAGCGCCTTTAGGAACCGCTCTGGGCTGGTCATGAAGAACACCTTCGGGTGGACCCACGCCTCCTCGAGTTCGTCCATTACTTCCCACGAAACCGCCTCGCAGACTTGGATCTTGACAACTCCGTCAAAGTCGAAGATGATGCGTAGCGGATCGTCGCGGCTCGGCATCCAGACATCGACAACTTCGCCGCGGCAGCGGACCTCGCCGCGAGTCAGTTCTCCGGTCACGCGACGGTATTGGAGTTCGACTAGTTGCTTGACTAGGTCGAGTGGTTCTATCGCTTGTCCGACATGGATTCGTGCGTGTTGCTTGAGGAAGGTTTCCGGTGGATTTAGACCGTAGATTGCCGAGACGGTTCCAACCGCAATCACATCCGGTCGAGAGACGAGAGAGGCCACCGTTGCGAATCGTTCCTGTTCGATTCGCTCGTTCATCTGAAGTTCCTTGTCGATGTAGAGGTCCCGCTTGGGAAGGTAGGCCTCCGGCTGGTAGTAGTCGTAGTGGCTGACGAAGTATTCGACCGCGTTCTCGGGGAAGAGGCCGGACATTTCCTGCCAGAGTTGACGGGCGAGTGTCTTGTTGTGGCTGAGAATCAATGTCGGTCGGTTGAGGCGTTCGATGAGGTGCGCCATGGCGAAGGTCTTGCCAGAGCCGGTGACGCCGAGAAGTACAGCTCGGGCCTGTGAATTGTTCAATTGGGAAGTGATTTCTTCAATTGCTTGTTGTTGGTCGCCTGCAGGTTCGTATTCCGCATGGAGTTGGAAGCAGGCGACCTCTGGGTCGAGCCAGCCCTTCGCCGCTCCGGCGATTGCCTTTGAGAGATCGAACGGGTCGGCCATCTCATCTGCCATGGATTCACCTCTATTTTCGTCGTCCTTCAACTCATGGTAGGCCTTGCCGGAGAATCAGGGTCGGTAGAGCCCCCCATTGACATGTACCACTGAACCGGTCATGTAGGTTGAATCTGGGCTGAGCAGGAACGAGATGACTCCCGCCACCTCCTCTGGAGAACCGAGCCTTCCCATCGGAATATCATCCTCCCGCGTTCGCCGCTTCTCTGGGCTGTCACCCGCGACGAGGTCTGTGTCGATGGTTCCCGGAGCGACGACATTGACCCGTTGGCCTCGTTCGGCGACATCCAGTGCCAGTGAGCGGGCCCAGGCGTGGAGGGCTCCCTTCGAGGCGGAGTAATCCGCTCCGGTAGGGGTCCCTTTCAGTCCCATCTGGCTACCTATGACTACGATTCTAGCGTCGTCAGTGAGGTGCGGGTTGAGGGCTTCCCAAACAAGGAATGAACCGGTGAAGTTGACGCTCATCGTACGGGCCAACTGCTCGGCCGTGAGCTCACTGGCGCGACTGCGTTCGTAGGTGGCGTGGTTGAGTACGAGTGCGTCCACACCCTCCTTGATCCATGGGTGGTCGGCGAGCACCATCACCTCGGCTGCGTTGCCACAGTTGACCTTGGCCGCCACGCAGTCGCAGCCCTGTTCGCGAATCTCGGCGATGACATTCTCCGCTGATTGCGAGTCTGTGTTGTAGGTGATGATGAGTCGATAGCCCTCAGCGGCAAGCCGCCTCGTGGTCGCAGCACCGATGCCGCGCCCCCCACCTGTGATCACTGCTAGTTCACTCATCAGAATTCCTCTGTCTACATCCCATCATTAGAAAAGCTCTCCTGCAAATGCCGTCAAGAGGACCCACCCGGTCACCATCGATATCCGGAAGAGAGTGGTTTGGAAATCAACCAACCGTTCCCGCGCTATAATCACGGCTATGTTCAGTATGGCCATCAGCCCT
>CAUZJP010000214.1:0-3147 GCA_963580235.1 Candidatus Thalassarchaeaceae archaeon | reverse complement strand
CAACCGAAGGGAACAATAGCAGCGACCCTACTTGAATGATTCATCATTGGTAACACACACCCCCTCCTCCATCTACGATGGAGGGGGTGTGTGGGGCCGGCCTCCCATCGGTTCACCTTATCCAGCCCGCAGACTTCTCCATCTGGTGTCTGTGAGCAGAGCTCATCCGCCTGTATAGAGAGTAAATGCGGGTTCAATTCTCCCTGACCTAGGTTGTTGGGCATGTCACTCCCGGATGGTATAGTTCAAAGGATGGTCGCGGCACGCCCGTTTCGTCATGCCCGCTAAGGTTGTGCTCGGCGCTCAATGGGGCGATGAGGGGAAGGGAAAGTTGGTCGACCAGTTGGCGGCCGACGCAGACTGGGTTGTCAGGTTCCAAGGCGGTAACAACGCAGGCCACACAATCGTTCTTGGAGAACATATCTTGAAACTCCATCAGCTTCCGTCGGGTCTAACCAATCCTGACTGCCAATGCGTGCTCGGCTCTGGCATGGTAGTTGACCCATGGGTACTTGCTGAGGAGTTGGAGACTTGGCAGGAATCTTCTGGAGAGGCACCACTTGGGAAGCGTCTTTGGATCTCGGAGAGGGCGCACGTGAACCTCCCCTTCCACCGCCTCTACGACGGCGCAGACGAGAAAATCGGCACGACTGGTCGCGGCATCGGCCCAACCTACCGGGACAAGATCGAGAGGGTCGGCATTCGCTTCTGTGACCTCGACTCAAAGCGGGGGGACCAGACTTGGCTCGACGAGTCGGCTGCCCGAATGAGCACACAACTTTCCGCGCGCGGAGTTGAAGCCGCAATCACCTCCTTGGAACTGAAAGAGTCACTTGACTGGGTCGCTGACAACTTTGGACACGCTGTCGCACCGACCGGTTTGATGCTCGACCTAGCCCTCCGCCAGGGTGAGACTGTGCTGCTTGAAGGGGCCCAGGGTTGTCTCCTCGACATTGAACACGGCACCTACCCGTTCGTCACATCCTCGGTCACCAGCCGTGCCAATGCCTCCCACGGTGCGGGCATCCATCCCGGTCACATCGAGGAGGTATTTGGAGTGGTCAAGGCCTACACGACGCGCGTCGGCAATGGGCCATTTCCGTCCGAGTTGTTTGACGAAGCGGGTGCGCACATGGGTAAGGTCGGCCATGAATTCGGTACGACGACCGGCCGACCTCGCCGCTGCGGTTGGCTCGACCTAGTTGTGCTACGCCACTCCAACCGCCTAAACGGCTTCACGGACATCACGCTCACGAAGCTGGATGTGCTGGGTGGTCTTGATGAGTTGGAGATTGTCGTCGGATACGAATTGGATGGAGTTCTGATCAGCGAGATGCCCTCCAACATGGATGACCTCGCTCGGGTGACGTGCCGAACAGAAACTCTGTCCGGCTTCCCCGCGCTCCCCCTCTCAGAGTGGCTCGACCTCGCTCGCAAGGCCAACGCTGACGGCGCCGGATTTACGGCGCTTCCAACCGGTGCCCGCGAGTATGTGGAGAAGGTCGAAGCTTGGCTCGGAATCCGAATCCATTCCGTTGGAGTGGGGCCAGACAGGGAAGCGACCGTCTACAGGGCGTAGGCGTTAGGGTCAAAGAGGAGCATCAGGAGTCGAGGACATGGCCGGCAGACCACACCGTAGGGGAATCCCGAAGCCGAAGGGCCTGAAGCCGAGGCAGACGCGTTCGTCGGCAGCAATCGACCCGGAGGATCCGTGCGCGGTGCCGGGCTGCAAGAACTTCGCCGACAAGGCGTTGGGCGGCCGTAGTATCGCCTACGACAACGCAGTCGATGTCTGGGATAACCTCCAGGAAGGGCCACGGCGAGTCAAGATCTGCAGAACCCACTACAAAGAGTGGAAGAAAGCGAAGAAGGATGATGAAACAGAGTGGTCCTGACCTCGGCTTGTTGGGGTCCGCTGCGATGTCAACAATCGGCTGAGAATAAGGCGTTCGCTCAAGAAGTTGAGTGAAGAAGGACGAGGTGCGCAATCAAACGCGGCGTTCCTTGTTCTTGAGGCGCAGACCCTTGTAACTGCACTTGCGACAAGAGACCGCCTTGAGCCCATTTCGAGCGTTGCACTTCATGCAGATGCGAACTTCTAGCAGTCGCTTCTCTGCCTCCTTGAACCTTGCCATTGAGGCGGCGACCTGCTCCCTCTATTTAAGCGCAAACCCCCTGCAACAGCCCGTCAGTCATGCGAGTAGTCAGGCTTCCGGGAATTCATCACGACGCATCCTGCGTCCTGATATCAGGTGAAGATGCGACATTTGTGGTCGACCCTGGTACCAGTTGGTATCAATCAAATGTGCTTGAGAGAGTCGAAGCCAACCTCATCGAACAACCGGGAATCGTCGGGATTCTGTTGACTCACCGTCATTACGACACGGCTGGCGGTGCCAGCCACCTCTCAAACCATTGGGCCGTCCCCGTCCACGCACACGACCATGCCATTGCTGCGCTCTCCGGCGGCGACCTGTTTACCACATGGGCCTCTCGATTCAACTCCGACATGCCCGCCGTCACTGCGACACCTTTCGAGGAGGGTACGGTGTTCGAACTGGGAGGAGGCTCTGCCGAGGTGCTCCACATGCCGGGCCACACCATTGATTCGTGCGCCTTTTGGATTGAAGAGCGAGGAGTCCTCATCGCTGGTGACTTGATTCCACGGAAGGGAAACCCCGCACGCTGGGATTTGCCAACCGGTTGTCTCCCCGACCTGCTCGAAAGCGTCGAGATTGCTCTCGACCTCGATGTTGAGCAGTTGATTCCCGGTCACGGTGAGACCATTCGCGGTACCGCTGAGATCCGTGCTGAACTAGAACAGCATCAAGAAACACTGGCTGAGTGTGTCGATAGGAAAGGTGAGCGACCTGAAACTTGGCCGCGCCCGCACCCGACCTGCAACTGGTTCACACCGGAGCCGGCGTGGCAAGAGTGAGTTGCCTTCGATTTCGCCTCGGCGGAGTTGGTGGGATCTGCCATCGCTCAGCTCGCGAGACCGCATCGCCGTCCCAATGGCGAACCTCCCGCTTCCAACCGCTGTGAATCGTGATGATTTCCGCAGCCGAGCGAATCAGACCGACCTCCTGACCGATGTCGAATAGCAACAGCGAGCCACCCGGTAATCGCTTCCCTATTGCATGCACC
>CAUZJP010000213.1:0-3160 GCA_963580235.1 Candidatus Thalassarchaeaceae archaeon | reverse complement strand
GGGAGGCAGTACTGCCGACTTGACCTCATTCGCTTTCGCCCGTTCTCTGCTAACAGATTGGGCTATGCCCGTAATCATCCTCGGTGTCCTGCTGTCGATGGCGATGATTGGCGCCTCCTATCTGATTCGTGACGAGCGAATCGAGAATCTTCTCTGGGAACAGGAGGGAGGCAAGTGATTCCAGCAATGTACCTCGCTGGCCTCGGAGCCATTCTCTTCTGCCTCGGATTGATTGGAGTGTTCACCAACAAGAACGGTATCATCGTCCTGATGTGCGTCGAAATCATGCTCAACGCGGTCAATCTCAACTTCATCGCCGGTGCGCTGCACTACGGGGACGTCACCGGCTGGGTATTCGCTACCATAGCAATCGCCATCGCAGCGGCCGAGGTTGCAGTCGGCCTCGCCATTTTCCTCGCACTATTCGGGGAGCGGAAGACGATTGTGCTCGACGAGATCATGAGACTCAAACATTGAGGGGATGAGAAATGACTCAAATCAGCGCCGAATCACAGAGGAAATTCCTCATCCCCATCATCGCCCTCTTGATTGGTTTCCCCCTGCTCCGTCACTACGGCGGCATCTTCGCCACTGGGACGCCCTTCACTGCGCTCGACTCAGCCTTCCTCATCCCAATTGTGCCGATTCTCATCTTCCCGGTGATTGCAATCCTCGGCCAGTGGTATGCCGGCGAGGAGTGGTGGCGAGAGCGCTTCAAGGAGGGCGGCATGATTGCGCTCGGAGCGTTGGCCATCACACTCTCTCTGACCGTTTGGCTGGCGATTCAGTTCTTCACCAAGGGAGGAACCTGTTCGGATGAGGTGATTCTCGCCAAGGAGGCTTGTGAGGCAGGTGGTGCGGAGTGGATTCCTGCACTCTTCGCCGGATTTGGAAACTGGTTCTCGTTCGATGTGATTCGGATGCAGGATGGCGGCAGTTGGGCGCTGGAAAGTGACGCCTTCGGAATCGGCATGTGGATTGACAATGTCTCGCTGACACTACTCTTCGTCGCAGCTTTCCTCTGCTTCCTCATCTGCTGGTTCAGCCTCGGTTACATGAACACAGACCCAATCAACAAAGACCGAAACCACCGCTTCTACGCCGAGTTCGTCCTCTTCAGTGCCGGTATGTTGGGCATGGTGCTCGCCGATTCCTTCCTCTGGCTGTTCATCTTCTGGGAGATAATGGGGCTCTGCTCCTACCTGCTCATCGGCTTCTACTACGAGCGTCCGAGCGCCGCGTATGCGGCTAAGAAGGCGTTCCTCACTACTAGGGTCGGCGACATCTTTCTGCTCATCGGCCTGCTGATGCTCTACGACATCTACGGTTCACTCGACTTTGCGGTCATCTTCGATGACCCATCTACCGGAGTTGGTGGTGCAATCGTCAGTGTAGGAGCGCTCAAGAGTGCGATGCTCATGCTCTTCATCGGTGCTGTTGGAAAGAGCGCTCAGTTCCCGCTCCATGTCTGGCTGCCGGACGCGATGGAGGGGCCGACACCGGTCTCCGCCCTCATCCACGCGGCGACGATGGTCAACGCCGGGCTCTACCTCGTGGCACGGATGGTGCCCTTCTTCGATGTCGGACATGGTGGTGTCGAGGGAATAGGGGACATCGGGATTCTCATCGCTTGGATAGGTGGAATCACCGCCTTCATGGCGGCGCTCATCGCCTTTGTCCAGAATGACATCAAGAAGGTCCTAGCATACTCGACGATGAGCCAACTCGCCTACATCTTCACAGGGCTAGGAGTCTCGCTGTGGCTGTTCAACCACGGTCATCACCACGCTGGGGCGCTTGCCTTTGGCGCTGCCATGTTCCATCTGTTCAATCACGCGATGGCGAAGGGGATGCTCTTCATGGCTTCTGGTTCGGTGATTCACGAAATGCACCACGCCCACCACGAAGCCCACCACGGTGACTCGGACGACCACGACGAGTTCGACGCACAGGACATGCGAAACATGGGTGGTTTGGCCTCCAAACTGCCAATCACCTCCACCGCGATGGCGATTGGCTGCGCCTCCATCATCGGACTGCCGCTAATCGGTGGGTTCTGGTCGAAGGAGGGAATCGTCGCTGAGACTTGGGCTGCAACCGCCCTTCATGGCGAGACTTGGTTGCTGCTCCCCGCCGTCCTGATTTTGCTGACAGCCGGCATGACCGGCTTCTACATGACTCGCATGTGGTTGATGACCTTCGCTGGCAAACCCAAGACCGAGTATGCTGCGAACGCGCATGAGCAGACGCCTTGGATTCCTACTCCACTCATCATCCTGAGCACTATTTCTCTGGTCGGCGGAATCACTCTCGCATGGCTCGGTGCGACCCATTGGCTTGGGGACGGTGAGGCGCTTGGGCATGCCATCCACGCTGATGGTTACGCCGCCTCCCTGCTCAACACGATATCTCACGCCTTCCTGCCGGACGACTTCTTCATCCTGCTCGTCACCTGGACCGCCATCGCCATTTCGTTGGTGGTCGGCCCGGCGGCGGCGATGAAGATTCACGGTGGCCTACTTGCAAAGGGTGAGAGAGCACCCCGGCTCATCGCATGGATTCTACCGCTCTCAACCAAGTTGGGCAAGGCTGACGTAACCGAGTTGGCAGAGTCCGGCTTCGCCGACGCCCTGCACCGTCGTCTCTTCTTCGACGAGTGGTACGATGCACTGGTCGCCAAGACGATGATTCCTATCTCAGCAGCGATGGCTTGGTTCGACAAGCGAGTAATCGACGGGGCCATCAAGGGAATCGAGTGGGGCAGCATCCGCATCAGCATGAACCTCCGCAAGGTGACCACGGGTTCCGCCTCTGACTACATCTTGATGGCGGTCGTCGGCGGAATCAGTATTCTGATTCTGCTTTGGGGGGTGATTTGAGTGGATCTCACAATCCTCGGCAACCCACTGACCCTGCTCGCCCTCTCACCATTCGCAGCCGGTGGCGCTCTCATGCTCGTGGCGTGGGCAACGCCGCCCTCGCAGCGAAAGGAGGTCCACAAGTTCCTCCGACTGCTGACCTTCGGATTCTCCCTGCTGCTGTTCGCCTTCACCACGCTGATGTTCCTCGAATCCTACAGCGGCATCTCTTGGACGGCCATCGGTTTGAACGACTATGTCTACGACAACTGCCAGGACACTGAGCTTCTCAAGCAGGGGGC
>CAUZJP010000212.1:0-3161 GCA_963580235.1 Candidatus Thalassarchaeaceae archaeon | reverse complement strand
CTGCAGTACGCCATGACCAAGGCGATTCTAACCTTCCAAGAGGAGTCGAAGAAGGCGATTGCCGCTGGAGCACTGCTCGAAGAGGTGGTTAACGTACCCGCCCGCACCACCCTGATGCGAGGTAGGCTCGAGGAGGGCTATGAGGAGAAATTGGAGGGGCTCGTTGCCGACATGTGCAGCGAAATTCAAGCAGCGGCGGAGGCCAACTGAAGGAGTGATTGAAATGAGTGCAAAAGAATATCGAACAATAACCGACGTGAAGGGACCTCTGGTCTTCCTCACAGACACAGAACCAGTCGCCTTTGGCGAAATCGTCAGTCTGCGACTGTCCGATGGCAGCATCAAGAACGGACAGGTCCTGGACACCAGCGACGACATGGTCGCCGTGCAGGTGTTCGAAGGGACCGCCGGAATCGACTTGCAGACAGGAGTGAAGTTCCTCGGCGATGTCTTCCGCCTACCGGTGAGCAAGGGTCTGATTGGACGCATCCTGTCCGGCTCGGGCAAGCCGCGCGACGACGGACCGGAGATCGTGGCTGAAAGCAACGCCGACATCATCGGCGCCGCAATCAACCCATACAGCCGAGAGATGCCAGAGGAGTTCATCCAGACCGGCATCTCGGCCATTGACTGCTGTACCACGCTGGTGCGTGGTCAGAAGCTACCGATTTTCTCGGCCTCGGGCCTGCCGCACAACGACATCGCGCTGCAGATTGCTCGTCAAGCGAAGATTATCTCCTCCGACGAGGAGTTCATCGTCGTGTTCTGCGCCATGGGCATCACCGCTGAGGAGTACAACTTCTTCGTCCACGACCTCGAGCGCACTGGTGCGTTGGAGAACGCGGTTCTGTTTGTCAATCTGGCAGACGACCCCGCAGTCGAGCGCCTGATTACCCCTAGGCTGGCGCTGACCGCGGCAGAGTACCTCGCCTTCGAGCACGACTACCACGTGCTCGTCATCTACACTGACATGACCAACTACTGTGAATCGCTGAGGCAGATTGGCGCCGCCCGTGAGGAGGTTCCCGGCAGGCGTGGATATCCCGGTTACATGTACACCGACTTGGCGATGATGTACGAGCGTGCGGGAATGGTGAAGGGCAAGAGCGGCTCAATCACCCAGTTCCCGATTTTGACCATGCCGGGTGACGACATAACCCACCCGATTCCTGACCTCTCCGGATACATCACCGAGGGCCAGGTGGTCATCTCTCGTGAGTTGCACCAGAAGGGAATCTACCCACCGATCAATGTGCTTCCCTCACTGTCGCGCCTGATGAACGCCGGAATCGGCGATGGCAAGACACGCGAGGACCACAAGTCGGTCTCCGACCAGCTCTACGCAGCCTACGCCCAGGGCAAGGAGCTCAGGGGGTTGGTGGCCATCGTCGGAGAGGACGCGCTCAACGAGCGTGACCTTCAGATGCTGAAGTTCGCCGACATCTTCGAGGAACGCTTCCTACGCCAGGGCCGTGATGAGGAGCGCACCATCGAGGAGACTCTCGACCTCTCATGGGAACTGCTCACCAACGTGAACACGAAGTATCTCGTCAGACTCGACCAGAAGTGGATCGACAAGTACCACCCTACCGAGAAGAAGGAGTGAACCCGGTTCGTTGGCGTGTAACTAGGAGGTGAGAGCAGATGGCACTGGACATCCAACCGACTCGCAGTGAGTTGATCAACCTCAAGCGGCGCATCACGCAGTCTGAGAATGGCTACCAACTACTCAAGATGAAGCGTGACGGACTGTTCCACGAGTTCCGCACCCTGCTCACAGAGATGATTACAGCCAAGGAGGGTCTTGTAGGGACCTACCGCGAGGCCATCCAGGCCATCTCACTCGCCTCAGCACTTGAGGGTGGAATGGCTGTTAGGAGCGCCGCCATTGCGGTGTCCGAGCATCCCGAGGTGGTCGTGACGCGGCGCAACATCATGGGTGTGGTCGTTCCCTCGGTGGAAGGTTCTCACCTATCTCAGTCGATTCTCGAGCGAGGCTTGGGACTGGTCGGCGGCTCACCCTATCTCGATGAGGCGGCCGACGCCTATGGCTCACTGATCGAGAGCATCGTCAAGGCGGCCGAGATGGAATCGACTCTGAAGCGACTGCTGGTCGAGATCGAGTCCACCAAGCGGCGTGTGAACGCGCTAGAGTTCAAGGTCATCCCAGAGATGGAAGAAGCTCGTGATTTCATCCAACTGCGACTTGAAGAGGTCGAACGCGAAGAGACTTTCCGACTCAAGCGGTTCAAAAACAAGTGACGAGTGGTGGACCCGGAGGGTCCGATGTGTCAGTAGAAGAAACCGACCTGCAACCACTGCGTCTGCAGAGGGAACCTTGGGAACAGAGGGACTTCATCGAGCACATCGTTGATTGCTATTTCATACGTCACGCGGAAGCAACTCATGGTCAGTACGCGTGGATGGTCAGCCCGAGAGAGGGCGATGTCCATTCGGTGGTCCGCGACCTCGACCTTCACTTGAGGCGGCTCGGTTGGCAGGCCAGTATCAGGGGGGGTGAGCCCTACCATTTGGGGGTCATCCCACTGCTTGCCGACCACCCCGATTTCGGCAGCGAGGCGCAAGTCGGATTCTGGGGTTTGGCCTTTATCTTCAGCTGGGTTTTGGGAGCGGCTTGGATAAGCCACCAGAATTCAGCCGTGTCTTGGACTGAGTGGGCAGTTCTGAAGACCGCCTTCGCAAACTTCGCGATTCCGTTCACCGGCGCCCTTCTGCTCGCTTCGAGTCTGCGTCGCCGCCTTCTCATGCGCATGGGATTGGATGTCGGACATGTGATTCCCGGAGTGCTTCCGATTCTCGTCCACGGAAGTGGTGGAGTAGTTTGGCCGTTCGGAATCTTCGCCCTGTTCAACCAACGGCTGATGTCGGAGTTGCCGTGGCCTGACAGGAGAACTATGGCACTCTCTTCGCTGGTGATTCCGCTAACTCTGATGGCTCTGGGTCTTGCATACACGCTGACCGGACTCCGACTTACGGCGCTGGTCGCACCCTCGTTCGATGAGGCCCCGCTGATTATTCAGTTGAACCCGATTACACAGATTCTCGCATCACTGTTCATGCCAGCCGAGGAGATGGCTCTGCGCTCCGCCTGGCTTCACCCACTCGCCCTCGCCGGTCAGTCGCTAATGGTCTTCGGCTGG
>CAUZJP010000211.1:0-3195 GCA_963580235.1 Candidatus Thalassarchaeaceae archaeon | reverse complement strand
ACAAATGGTTTGATGAATGTCGAGTCGGTTGATGTTTGGAACGCATTTCTGCAGGACCCGTGGCAAGTGATTATGTTCCAATTCATCGTTATTGGAATCACGGTATTGGCAATTTGGAAGGGCGCGAAGGCCATCGAGAAGGCGAATGTCTGGATGATGATATCACTCTTCGTGATGCTGTTCATCACCCTCGTGCTGGCCTTGACCATGGATTGGAGCGACCGTACGCTTGACGGAGCCATCTTCATGTTCAGCGTCGACATGGAGATTCTCGCTCAGCCGGAGACTTGGATCAACGGTCTCTCGCAATCAGCCTGGTCCTGCTCGGCTGGAATGGGAATGGCGATTACCTACGCCGTCTACATGCAGAAGGACGAGGACACCGCCCTCAACGCAGCAACGATGGGTCTAGCCAACAACTCGATTTCGATAATCGCTGGGCTGGCGGTCATCTCGGCAATCTTCGCGGTGAGTGAAGACCCTCTCGCCGTGGTCACGGGTGGTAGTTCCGCCATCACCTTCCTCGCCCTCCCCGAGGTCTTCGCACAGGCACCCGGTGGGGCTGGTGGTCGTTGGCTGATGATGACTGCGTTCTTCCTCGGTCTCTCATTTGCGGCGCTCACATCGATGATCAGCACGGTCGAGTTGTGTGTGCGCAACTTCGTCGACCACGGCATCGAGCGCAACAAGGCTGTGGCTTTCACCGCCACAGCAATCTTCCTTCTCGGGATTCCATCCACCCTCATCTGGATTAAGATGGATAGCGAGGGAGTGGCGTTCCCTGAATTCTTGGAGGTACAGGACCACATCTGGGGATATGGACTGATGTTCAGCGGGCTCTTCATCGCCTTCAGCATCTGGAAGTACGGTTACAACAAGTGGAAGGCGAGGGTCGATGAAGGAGAACTTGAGGGGGGCGTGAAGTCCTTCATCAAGCACGGAATGTCTGGCTTCCGAGACGATTTCATCAACACTGGTGACAATGACATCTGGGTGCCAAGGGCGTGGGATTTCATCATGTACTTCGCCTTCCCAATTCTCTTCAGTGTGCTAATTGTATCCTACTTCGGCGACCTAATCAGTTCGTTCGACCCGTGGTACTCTGCCTTCAACCCGCTCAACCCTCACGGTGCTGGAATCATCATCATGTTCTGGGGAATCGTCGGTGTAGCTTTCGTGCTGCTCAATGACTACGTGCTGACACAGAGGCCGGTCTACCTCGGTGAAGGGCACTGGATCAAAGGCATCTTTGACCGAGAGAACTGGGAGTTGCGCCCCTCACCACTGTTCCGCAATGTGCCAGAGGGGGCAGATGCTCCGGTTGACATGCTGCCGGGCGGCGACGACCCGCTCGTCGTCGAGGTCGGTGAGGTGCCACCCGGTTGGGAAGACATCTACGGCAATGTGATGGATGCTGAAATCTCTTGAGCCGGTGGTATTGAAGCCCTGCCCGTGCATGAGCAGGTCGAGGTGAGAGATTGACTTGGCCGTTGGACTGGCGCGAGGTGGCGGTTTTCGATGCCAATGCGGCAGCGCTTGGCGTCGAAGTTTTGGAACTTATGACCGCGGCAGGCGAGGCGCTTGTCGAGCAGGCGGTTTCGATGGCTGCTGAAGGCGAGTACCTCATCCTGTGTGGGCCCGGCAACAACGGCGGTGACGGGTTTGCGATGGCTTTGGCGTTGGCCGAATACGAGATTGAAGTTCGCCTCGTTACTAGTCACAAGGAGCAGAAGGGGGAGGCTGCCCAGTCGTTTCGGGCTCGGTGTGAAGCCGCGGGCGCAAAGGTCGAGGTCTGGTCGAAGGATTCCGAGTTCGGCACTCCGGTACTGCTGGTTGACTGCCTGTTGGGGGCGGGCGCGGGAGGCAAGCCGAGAGGTCAGGTGGCCAAGATTCTCGAGTGGGCTCGTAAGGCCAATCCCGACTTGGTTCTCGCCTGCGACATTCCGACCGGAATCGGCACCAAATTTCTGCTACCAGCCGATGTCACAGTTACTTTTCACGCTGAGAAATCGGGAATGAGATACACCGAAGTAGGTCGGCTGGTGGTCGCCCCGCTTCCATTTCCAGAGGGTACTACGGACTGCGGTCCGGGAGATGTGCTGCGCTATCCACCTCTCGATCCAACGGCCCACAAAGGGCAGAGAGGGCGCCTGCTCATCATCGGCGGCGGACCGTTCCACGGTGCGCCTATTCTCGCCGCCCGAGCCGCCGCGAGAGTCGGTTGTGACTTGGTGCATGTCGCAATGCCGCGAAACGCCACAGACAGGGCCAACTGGCCCGACCACATCATCTCCGAGCGGCTCTTTGATGACGACTTTCTCGAAGAGAGCGGTTCGGAGGAAATCATGCGAATTTTAGACAAGAACAAGTTCGATGCAGTCGTAATCGGCCCTGGACTGGGCAGGGCGAAGGAGACCGCCGAAGAGGTGTACAACTTCCTGAACCATTTTTCTGAAATCGGAATTCCTACCGTCGTCGACGCCGACGCCATCTATTCACTTCCCCCGGGTGAATGGCCGAAGGGGTTGGTCGGGGTAGCCACCCCCCACGCCCGTGAGATGAGAATGTGGCTCTGGGATGAATCACCAGCCTCAGCCCTCCTCGCGGGAACTGAACTCGACGAGGTGACTGGCCTCCCGAAGGGTGTGGGGCTTGAGAGTCGAGTCATTGTTCGAACCGGCTCAGTCGACGAACTGCACGGCCTTGAAGGGCGATTCTGCCGCGCTACGGGTGGTCATCCGAGAATGGCGACAGGAGGGACTGGCGACCTGCTCGCTGGAACCATCGGCAGCCTACTCGCACAAGGAATGGCTCCGTGGCCCGCCGCCCGCCTCGCCTGCTACTTGATGCGCGCCGCGGGAGTCATGGCGGCAGCGGAATTCGGCCCCGGCCTTCTCGCTTCGGACGTCCCCCCTCACCTCGCCCGCGTCCTGTCCGCAGCAACGCTTGATTGAAGGCGGAATCGTCAGTGCGCCGGACATGCAGTTGTCCGAGGCCACCGGTTGGGCAGTTCTCGCTGCACTTGTGGCGATCCCACTATGTTACTACTTCTGGAAGCGTTGGGACCGCCCAACCCGCGCCGCCAAGCGGGAACAGGAACGCCGCCTTGAAGAGCGAGAAGTCCGCCTCATCTTCCTCAAAGAGGAGGCGAAGGCCCGTGAGGCGGAGAGAGGACAAGCTCTCGTTTCACTTGAG
>CAUZJP010000210.1:0-3198 GCA_963580235.1 Candidatus Thalassarchaeaceae archaeon | reverse complement strand
CGCGCAGCCTCAAGATTCTCCCCCGCCCGCTCAGAAATTCTTGCCGCCGCAATCGCAGCCCACATTGACTGAGGCTCATTCTCACGATGCCATTCAAGTAGAGCTGGACTCGCCACGCCATGTTCAATGACCTGTTCACGAACATTCGCGAGGAGGCGCTGAGTAGGCTCTGCTGAAGTTAGAACATCCTCGATGATTTCCTCCGCCTCACCCCAACTGTCGCTCTCGTCGCGCTGCAGCAGATTGTCCGCCCGGTTCAACTTCAGATGGAGAATCAGTTGTTGGAAGAGTGCCTTCTCAAGGGTGTTCAAGTCGGCATCATCAACACTCTCCTTCAATCGTGTAAGGTGCTGGTCGGGAACCAGGCCATCCCCGCCCTCCATCAACGCTCTTCGACACTGGCGGAAACCGAGGATTCCCTCTGCTGAGAGTTTAGATTGAACCTGCTCTAGGTCAGCGACACCGCCGTCGAGTAGCGCTGTCAAGGCAACGGTGAGTGGAGTCAGATGTTTTGTCTCCCCATTTGGAGGCAAGGAGAGTGCGGTTCTACGGGCCGTTTTCGCCCAGATGAGCAAGTCTTGTGAGGCGTCTGCGGGTAGGAGTCTGCAGGCTAGCAGGGTGAAGCGGGGCCATTTAGTGGCACCATCTTCAGAGAGAAGCCTTGCGAGTCGAATGATTTCTCCGGCCTCGGCATAGAGACTCAGCATCGATTCATGGTCGGACTCATCCCCATCACCATTCTCAACCCTCAGACCGTCCGCCTGCATCCGGAGTTCCGTCGGCACCTGGTCAGACTTGACGAGTGGCGTGAAGTCAATTTGAAGCGAACTCGCAATAGCCCTCTCAAGAATCGGGATGATGATTTCGTGATGTCCCTTACTCAGCAGGTTCAGTGAAGTGTCGAGATGTGACTCAGTCCGAATATCCAGCGTGGATGCTGTTTGAGCAGCGTTTTTGTCTGCCCCCTCCTCAATTAGCGCAGCGACCAAGCGCCATGAAATGCCACTGAGATCCAATTCCACGCCGTTTGCTTTCGACCAATCTGTCAAGGTCGACAAACCACTCGAGAGTGTCTTAGAACCAAGCGACCCCACATCTTCGGGGATGTTCATCCACGCCTCGCTTCTGCAGGAGGATGAGAGAGGGTCATCAGAAGTCAGTTCGATGCATTCTCCCCATACGGCTGAGTCACCGCTTCGCAGGCGGATCAATTTGAGTTGAAGCGAAGCGATTTCAGCGACAACCGAATCAACCGCCTCTTCGTCATCACATGTCACCAAAGTCTCGAAAGAATCCTCAGCATTACGAGACCCGGATGCCGCCGTGAGAATACCACCGAGTAGTGCATACTCACCCCCCAACTCCGCTAGAGTGGAGTCAAGGCGAGGGTCGGTCAGCCATTTTTGACGGATGGAATTCCGTCCCGAAACCTGCACATGCAATCGATTGAGGTCATTCTGGACCTTGGCGCTGAGGGGTAATCCGATGGGTGGGGTCAGAAGAATCTGTATTGAAGTCGAGTCGAGCGGGTCGATGCGACACAATTCCAACCATTCGGCGTCCACTACTTCCCGAACGACTTCGGCTTCGGGGTGGAGTCTCATCTCTCCGAGGGTCGCCTCGAAGGTTTTTCCGAGAACACTGTAGACAGGGTGGACGCCGTTCGTCTCGCAGTCTGTGCGAAGTTCAGCGATTGTCGAATTCCAAGCGACATCCCACTCATCAGCCATTTGGGCCTTGTGAATGAGGAGTACGACCAATCTGTATGGCGCCGCCCCGCCGCCGTCAAGTAGGTCCTGAACCGGTTCCAGCTCGGGTCCAGCCATCAGCGCCCGCTGCGCTCTGCCACCTCGTCGACCAATTCTACGCTTCCCCCTTCCACCGCCAGAAATGCTCTCAACTTCTTGTTTCAGGAGTGAGAAAAGCAATCCCCTCCAGCGTTTATCCATTAGATTCCAAGCGTCGCCCCGCATCGCCACCTGCAGCCTTCTCTCGGGGTTGTCCTTCGCCTGCTCAAGTGCCTCGTTCAAGCACTCCAATAGCAGGCGCTCCGTAATCTCACATCCCTCCGGCGCCTGCCTGCGCTCGCCCCGCTCTAAATAACCCAACGATAGAGTTCCCTAAGGGGAACTCGTGCCAAGTGATGAAGTGTCGACCGCTTCTCACAACTTCTGATGGCCTATCCTTCAGGAGTGATGGATACGCTCATTTTGATCCTACATCCGGTGTTTGCGCTCATCGTGATAGGCTTCATGCTGAAACAATATCGTTACCGAAAGAGGCGGCTTGAGTTACGTGGGAAGGAGGCGAAGGAGGAGCGCACGAGGCACGAGGAACTCGGTGAGCGGACCTATATTCTGGCGATCTCCGTGGTGGTGGTTGGGTTCCTCGCCAACACCCTCAACGGCTTGGCTGACGGTGAGAGCGCCACCGCCATCATCCCCAGCCATCTTCACGGATGGTTTGGAATTCTCGGCCTCATCCTGTTGACCATACTCGTTCGGAAGGGCCGTCTGACCAAGGCGCAGAGAGAGGCGGGCGAGTCGTTTTCCCTAGAGCGAGAGCGTCACGGCCGGGCGAGTGACATCATCGTCATTCTGATGGTGATTCACGCCTTCCTTGGCTTCATCTATCTGTTTCAACTGGTTCGCTGAGCCCAGACATCCATCCAGGCGTCGATATTACGCTGTACATCAGCATCCCCAACTTCTCTCTCTTCCAGATGACCTTCGTCGTCGAGAGCCACCAATCGACAGCCACACGCATTTCGATGTCCGCCACCACTTTTGTCCAACAGTGTGGCCATCCGTGTCAAGTCAAAGATTCCGCCCTCGGAATGCAGGAAGGAATTGGTGTAGAATGATGCAGAAAGCGGCCACCCGTCGGATTCACCTATCCTGCCATCGACATTACCGTGTATTATCAAGCAGGCGTCACACTCCTCGCCATAATGCGCCGTCACCAGAAAACCGTTTGTCCTGAATCCGGTTTCGTCAAGCCGGGCGATGGCCAACCTGTCATGCACCTTCGAGTTGACATCGAGCAGCGCCCTGACATTCTCCTGCTCCAATCTCTTGTCGGCGATTCTCGCCTTGACTGAAGGGTCTGCCATTATCGATGACAACTCCTCTCCAGCCACCAACTTATCGAGAAGTCCGTGGGTGTATTCGGGATGTGAGGCAGAGACGGTACGGGAGA
>CAUZJP010000209.1:0-3203 GCA_963580235.1 Candidatus Thalassarchaeaceae archaeon | reverse complement strand
GTCCTCGCACGCTTGCCGATGGCAAACTCTGCTATCACCAGTGGAATCGACCAGATGAAGAGGAAGAAGAGCCACGGGATGAGGAAGGTACCTCCACCGTTGGCGCCGACCATTCGAGGGAAGCGCCAGATGTTGCCAGTGCCAATAGCCGCGCCAATAGCCGCGAAAATCAAGCCAATGCGGCCACTGAACTGGTCACTGCCTTTCTCCATCAGAAGTCACTTCCTCTGTCAGCCTTGAGCTTCTTTCTTGCTGATTACTGGTTCTTCCTGACCGCTGCCAGCCATGATTTTCAGAGCGACTCCAAGACCACCCCAGACCGCACCGACTACGATGAGGAAGAGGAATAGTGCCAAGATGGGGTTCCCGTAGGGAGCGCGGTATGGAATCGAAGTGCTGTGGTAGTCACCAGGAGCAGGGTACTCGAACGGATAAGTTCCAGACATGGTTCCGAGCGTCGACTTGTAGTGGAGTTGGCCACTGATGTCGAGAGGGACTGGGACATGCGCGACGATTAGAGAGCCGTTGGCGCCGTTGGTGAGGTTGCATATCTCCTCTGTCGGACGGAAGCCTGTGTTCTGCCAAGGCTCCTCCTTCCACTCCTTCGGACCAAAGTCACTCTGCAGACGGCTCGGCTTGACCATTCTCCAACGAACATGGGAGGCGCTGACATTCTCAGACCACGGAAAGACGGGGTGAACGCACATCTCGATTGGAATCGGACCATTGTCGGGAACAGAGAGGTTTTCAGGTGTGGTCAACCATTGTGCCCTCTCGGCGTTCTCAATCCCTATTCGAGCTCTCTCAATCGGGTTGTCTGCGATTTTCATCGTGTAGAACGGAATTCCGAGGTTGCGCACGGCGATGTGCTTGATCTCATCAGGCGATTGGTGGAAGGCGGTGCCGATCTCGATGGTGTAGCAGAAGGAGCGATGCACTCCGTAGTGCCAGTCGCAGAAGTCCCCGGTGGTTGGATAGAGGTCAGACGACTGCATGTTATCGTACAGCGTCATCTCGGCCATCATGTTGCCGTGGTAGATGAGTTCCGCCTCATCGGTGGCGTGGCAGCCGGTGCAGTGACCCCACGGATAGAGCACCAGTTCTGAGAACGAGTGCCAGGTGATGGTCGCCTTGAAGTCGGATGCGCCATTGCCGTCATCGTCATTCATCTCGGTGAGGTCCTGGATGAAGAGCGTCTCCGGCTCCGAGTTGCCACCCATCCAGTCCTCGTCGAGTTGGCCGTCGGCGTCGTCGTCCTTGCCGTCAACATGGTCCTCGTTCACCCTGCCGTCACCATCGTTGTCGGTGGTCTCCACCGGTCCGTTGTAGACGTCGTTGTTCGGACCACTGGCATAGCAGAACCCTGG
Organism: Candidatus Thalassarchaeaceae archaeon; assembly: GCA_963580235.1. Lineage (GTDB taxonomy): Archaea > Thermoplasmatota > Poseidoniia > Poseidoniales > Thalassarchaeaceae > MGIIb-Q1. The sequence goes on along the minus strand of CAUZJP010000209.1, from coordinate 1,836 downwards.
GAACAGTGGCCCGGTGGCACCCAGCGGAGCCCCCCACTCAAACTGGTAGTTGCGGTTGAGGTCGACTCCGTCGCATCCCTCGTCTACCTCCTCATCGACATCAGGGAGTGGTGTTACTCCTGTGAAGGTGTTGTCCCTGAGGTTCTTCCTCCACCCACTGGTGCGACAGTTCTCCCATGCGGTCTCACCACAGAACTCCTCGCGGTCGTAGCGGTTACCGTCAACATTGAGCATAGGGATGAGGTATATTTCTCGAGAGTCGACGAGGTCAGTTATCCACTGCTCCGATTCGTCCTCATCGACTCCAAGGTCGCCCGGACCACAGGGGATTCCGTCACCGTTGTAGTCCTGATTTGAGGCGTTCAGCCGCAGGCAGTCGCCGTCATCGTCCAGCACGCCATCGCCGTCTGCGTCACCAAACGGGTCTTCATCGACAAGGCCGTCCCCATCGTTGTCCTCGCCAGGCATGTCGTAGTAGTAGGCGATGGTCTCTAGGAACAGCATCGGCACCTCGTAGGACATCCACTCGCGAGCGTGGTGGTTGCCGACCAGCATGACATCAGCACGGTCGGCGTAGTTGCCGCAGTCACCGACAAAGTCGTTGCACTCGCCACCTTGGACACCATCCTCTCCACCAGTGATCTTGACCCAAGCAATCGGGTCACGGTAGTAAGTGCCCTCATAGGATACTGAATCCATCGGAATTCCGCGAGCGTTTGTTCCACCAGGCATCCCTTCGTGATACTCGATGAAGTCAGAGTGCGCATTTGCCAGCTGTTGCATGCGCGCCTTCATAGTGAAGTAGTCATGGTATTCGTTGAACTGGATGCGGTCGTTTCCACCCCAAGGGAAGATTTGGTTGACATAATCCTCTGACCACAGGTCTTCAGGCTCCTCACCCGCCGGCTCCTCCTCCTGTGCCGTTCCCAGAGTCCCGATGAGCAGCAGCGAGTTGACCATCAAGAGGGCTAGAATCACCGCTTTGGCACTGCGCATCACGGACACCGAAGGTGTCCAACCTTCACCCCCACTTGAAGGATACGCCATTACGCTAGGCTGCTTCTGAGCAGTTCGCCGCCGCCCGTTGGCTTTTCAAGCAACGGCTGCTCGGCCGGTTCGATGGACGCGTTCATTCAGTTGGTTCCCGGATGGGATAACCCGGTTTTTGGAGTACAAACGGGGGTTTGGGCTGCGTTTCTGGGCATCTTCATCGTCGGCATGGTTGCGCGGCAACTGGCGATGTACCTGCTTCCTAAGTTGTTGCGGCGCTGGACAGCGCAGATGGATAACATCGACGAGTTCGAGAGCAGTGCACGCTCCCCCTTCGGGGCGTCAGCAGCCGGACTCGTCTGGTGGAAGTTGGTCGAACAACTCGGAGCGGAGACCGCGCGAGAGGGCGCTGTGGTGGTTCTTCCAGCGACCTACGAATACTGGCTGACCTCATTTGGTGAGGCAACCTTCCTGATAGGCGCAATTCTCGGTCTGATGCGGCTGGTCGAACTTGTCGAGATGGCCGTCCTCTGGTGGGACAAGGATGGCACGCTCGATGGAACTGAGAAGACACTCATCACCGCCATGCAATCGATTCTGCGCTTCATCATCCTCATCTTCGGTGTTCTCGCAGTCGCACAGGCATTCGACTTCAACCTCGCGACCATCGTTGCGGGACTAGGTGTCGGTGGGCTGGCACTAGCCTTTGCTGCGAAGGATACGATTGGCAACATATTCGGTGCAGTCACCCTCCTGCTAGACCGTCCTTTCAAAATGGGCGACTGGATCAAAGTGGGCTCTGCTGAAGGCGAGGTCTTCGAAATCGGTATTCGGACAACCCAGATT
>CAUZJP010000208.1:0-3241 GCA_963580235.1 Candidatus Thalassarchaeaceae archaeon | reverse complement strand
TCCGACGAGATGTGGCCTTGGAGCCAGCAGCAGCCGCATGACGATCTAACCGTCCGGCGAGAGTTGCGGCAGGTGATGGAAATGGTGAAGGTTGGTGACCTCGGTAATGCGGAGAGGGCGCTTGATGCTCTTGGACCACATCTTGGTGACCGGAAGGACATCCTCTTCCATGTCGGAGTCGTTCTCAAGAAACTGGGTCGTGAGGAGGCGCTTCGCCGAATGTTGGAGAATGCTCGCAGACTCTACCCAGAGGACCAGCATGTCGCCACCGCATTGACCAGCCTCGGCATGTGAACTCAGGAGTTTCCCCAAAGCGTGAGGCTTTCATGCAGCGCCGCTACGGAGTCGCTGATGCGCGCCATCCCGACACTCGTAGTCAACGATGATTTGGTGCTCCGGCCGGCGGGGCCGATTCACCTTGAGCCGCTCATCGATGCCTTTCAGGAGAGTTGGCCGGATGTCGTCCAAGCGCTGCCCTGGTACGAAATCGATTTGGAGATGGAATCGCAACTTCGTGACTATCTAGCAGATGTGGAGCGGATGGGTCGAATCGGAATGGCCTACCACTGGGTCATCATCAGCCGAGCCGACGAATCGTTTCTCGGGCTCGTCGCCTTCGACAGAACGACTCGTACTCAGAGAGGTGAGTGGAACCTTGGATACTGGGTCGTCAAAGGTGCGACTCGCAGAGGTATTGCCAACCTCACCTCCGACCGAGCTTTGGAGTGGATTTCAACCACTCAGGGGGCCCCTACAGCGGTGGAAATCACCGTCGACCCGAAAAACGAGGCGGGAGTCGCTACCTGTGAATCCCTAGTTCGCAGGTGGGGAGGGCGTAGAGCGGAGGAGGGCGACGGTCAGGTCCAAGTCGGCGGCCACCTCACGGAGCATGTCACATTCATTCTTCCACGCCTCCCTTTAGTGAGAAGCGGTGAATCCTCGCACGGTACCGTATGGCTCTCCCTCGACACCGACGACATCTGCCACCTCCCGAGCAAAAGCGGTCATCCGACCCGTTCCAAGCGTCCAGAGCACGACGACACCTATCGAATGAGCGAGAAGTTGGCATCCGCATGGAAGGCCTTCCTCCGTTGGCGAGATGGCGCTGGAAAGGGGATTCCAGTCACACTGTTCGTCGTCGCAGAGCAACTCGACGACCCTCGGTTCGCCGACCATCTTCGCCAACTCTTGGACTATGACTCGGCCGTGACCATCGCCTCACACGGAAATCGACATCGTTGCTGGTCGGCTTGGCCGGCGGATCCGTTTGGACTTCAGGAGGACCTGTCCCTCTCTCTCCGCCGCCTCGCTGAGTTTGCGGGCGACTCCTTTCGGCCGTGGTTCCGGGCACCGGGGGGATATGCGGCACCTTGGATGGCGGCTCCACTCGCGGCTGCCGGAGTCAGCCTCGACTCATCGGTCAATCCTAGTTGGCTGACGCGCAGGAAGGCGGGACCGAACCGGGATTGGATGTCAGTATCCCGGGCAGTTCGCAGCGAGGGGCTGGTCGAGCGTCAATGGTTGACCGCACACAGCCTTCCTGTAACCGGTCCAGCACTCCGAATTCCGCTGTTGTCCATCCTTGCGCGCTATTCTTGGAAGAGGGCCACTAAAGGGATGAGTTGCGCCTCAGAAATGACTCTCATGAGCCCCGAGCAACGGGTGGATTCGCTCTATTGGCATCTGCTCGACCACGCAAGAAGGGGAGCGAGTTGGTCGCCACCGCTGCACCCCACGCTGGAAAGTGCGGTTGTGACTCATGTAAGCGATTTCACATAGGAGCGCCGACAGTCATTCAGCCGGTGAAATAGGAACCGATATAATGGCCGGACCAGCGGGGTCCAAAGGGACCTCGTTGGATTGGGGTCGGAATGATGCATGCGAGCGTCGGGTCGGTGAACAGGAATGAGCGGCTTCGATTATGTCATTAGCATCGGAGGAGCAGCCGGACAAGGCATCGCGACTCCTGGAAACATCCTCGCTCGCTTGTTTGCTCGCCGTGGCGTCCACATGTACGCCTACAACGCCTACCAATCCATCATCCGTGGTGGCCACTCCTTCCTCACCGTCCGAAGCAGTGACCGTGAGATTCGCACCCATGGCGATGTCATTGACCTGATAATCTGCCTCAATCAGGACACTATGGACCGACATCTCGAGCACCTCGGTCCAGGCACCTCGGTCATTTTCAACAGCGACACCATCGAGCCCGGAGAGGCGGCTGAAGGGGTCCAACTCTGCACCATGCCGGTCGGCGAGTTGGCAGGTAAGGGCGCCAACAAGCTGATGCAGAACACGGTGGCGATTGCCGCCGCCTGCCAACTCATCGGAATCGAGTTCTCCGCCCTTGAAGATGTACTCGACTTCCAGTTCTCGGCCAAGGGCGAGGAACTGGTGGCGGAGAATGTGCGCGTGGCAAAGGCGGCGTACGAGCACTCGGCGGCTAACTTCACGCCTGCAGAGCAGCAGGCGCCACAGCCGAGTGAGCCCCTCGCCGTTTGGGCGGGCAACCAGGCCTTCGCCATGGCGGCGGCCGGTGCCGGTGTCAAGTTCTACTGCGCCTATCCGATGAGCCCATCTACCGGCATCCTGCACTGGATGGCGGCCAACGCCCGCGAACTCGGTATCATGGTGCGTCAGGTCGAAGACGAGATCAGCGTCATCTGCATGACAGTGGGAGCGGCCCACGCCGGCTGCCGTTCGATGTGCGCCACCTCCGGTGGCGGATTCGCGTTGATGACCGAAGGGGTAGGTGCAGCCGCCATGATGGAAGTGCCCATCGTCATCGTCAATGTGCAGCGTGCCGGACCTTCGACCGGGGTGCCCACGAAGACCGAGCAGGGTGACCTGTGGCAGGTGCTCGGCGCCAGTCAGGGCGACTTCCCGAAACTCATCCTCGCACCGAGCAGTCCTCTCGACGCCTTCCAGACGATTCCCGAGGTGTTCGACCTCGCCGACAAGTATCAGTTGCCGGCAATCATCCTCTCCGACCTGCTGATATCCGACGAGACTTCGACCATCGACCCGAAGCTGCTCGACATGCAGCCGGTCATCGACCGCGGCGAACTCATCACCGAGGCTGGCGATGAGGCAGGCAACTACGAGCGCTACAAGTTCACTGACAGCGGCATATCACCCCGTGCTCTCCCCGGAATCCCTGGCTACGAGCATGTTGTGGCCACCGACGAGCACATGCCCGACGGGGTGCTCATCAGCGACGAGTTCACCCACCCACACAAGC
>CAUZJP010000207.1:0-3270 GCA_963580235.1 Candidatus Thalassarchaeaceae archaeon | reverse complement strand
TCTTCACCGATGACGGCGAAGCAAGCGGCTGAGTATTGACTTCTGTCGATCATCGACGAGTGGAACGAACTTGACCGCCTCCACATCTTTGGTGACGATTCGGCCGCCCTCTCTCTTGCCGACGAGGAGAACTTGAGAATTCCCGCGTCGTTTTACCGGCGTGACTAATACCCCACCTTCGGAAAGTTGGTCGACCCAAGTCTGCGGCGGTTTCAGTGCGCAGGCGGCGACGATGATGCCATCGAAAGGTGCCTTTTCCGGTAGTCCGAGATGGCCGTCACCCACCGTGATATCCTCAGGGCTCAAGCCGAGTTGTTCGAGGGTCTTTTCTGCTCTAACTGCTAATGATTGCAGTCGCTCCACAGAATGGACTTCGAATCCCATGTGGACGAGAATCGCAGTCTGATATCCGCTGCCCATGCCGATTTCCAGTATTTTGGAGCCTTTCGGTAGGCCGGCTAGGAGTTCAGACATGTAGGCTACCATGAATGGCTGGCTGATAGTCTGTCTCTCGCCAATCGCCAATGGTGTGTCGAGATACGCATTCATCCGTTTGGACTCAGCGACGAACAGGTGCCGCGGCACCTCCCGCATCGCAGAAATCACCCGTGGATCAGCGACGCCGCGCCGGACAATCTGCTCATCGACCATCCGATTTCTGTCGGAATCTCTGCCCATCTGACTACCTCAGCCATGAGTCCAAATCAAGTCGGTTGAACTTGTCGGGTCATTAGACGCGGGCAAGCCATCAATTCGCGCAAATCCGACACGCTCCAGCTGAACCACTTGGTCCAAGCCGTGGCCACTGGTCTCGAGCAACCCCTTTCGCTTGCTCCACACCCCAGATTCATCCGGACGCCACATCACCGCCGGGCGCTCAACTCCGGCAACGAGCCAGTGAACGATTCGAACCCCATCTGCCTTCTCCAATTGAACCACTTCGCCGCCTTGATGCGGGTCGATGTGGATGTCGGCGAAATCCTTCAGGCGGAGCCTTCCATCGCCGCTAATCGCCGCTTTGTAGTCATCTCTCTCGATGAACACCTCAAGGCCGCAGTCTGTCGGCAATGGCCAGTTTCGGGAGCCCAGTTCGGGATGTTCCGGGTGAATGGGGAGTTCCACGGAGTCGGGGAGAGTGAGCCTTTTGCATTCAAGGGCGAGGCGAACCGGATCCTGGATGAATGAGAGACGGGGGCTTGTCTCGTCGAGTTCAGAGGCGTTGAACGATTCCAGCGTCGCCATCGGAACCTGTATGTCCTTCTCAGTCAAGCCGAAACCCATCCAAAATCGCTTGAGCGCAGCGGTTGAGAAACCTCTTCTGCGGAGTGCCTGAATCGTCGGGAGGGCAGGGTCATGCCACCCTTCGAATTCACCAGCAGCGATGTCAGATACCATCTGCGAGGTCGAGAATCCGCCAAATTCGTGAACCTTTACGCGGCCCCAGTAGAGCGTTTCGGGGTATTCCCAGCCCAATTTTTCGTAGAGCAACTTCTGCTTTCGAGTGGAGTCCATCAAATCCTTTCCCCGGATGATGTGGGTGACGCCCTGCTCATGGTCTTCGACCGCACTTTGGAAGTCGAGGAGCGGCCAAACTCGGTAGGTCGTTCCGACTCTCGGATGGGGTGCGCTCTGGATCCGCAAGGCCGGCCAGTCCCGCAGTGCCGGATTCTTCTGGTCCATCCCAGTCCTCACTCTAACCACCGCGTGCCCCTCACGCCAGCCACCTTCCGGGTTGAGCATCTTCTGCCACCGTTCGTTCTGTTCCTCTCGGGCAAGGTCCCTGCAGGGGCAGTTTTGCTTCGTCTCTCGGAGTTTCTTGAATTCTGGTGCTGGGCAGGAGCAAATGTAGAGATGACCGTCTGCGACGCACTCGGTGGCTTTCTGCAGGTATATCTCCATCCGGTCGGAGGCGTAGATGACGGCTCCTGGCTCGTTGCCGGTCAGCCAGCGGAATTCGTCTAGGATCCAGTCGTATGCTCGCAAGTCGGGCGGCTTGTTCTTGGTGTCGGTGTCGTCGAATCGGAGAATCAGTTTACCATCGTAGGTGGCTGCGTATTCGCCGTTGATCATCACCCCTCGGCTGTGGCCGAGTGAGAGTGGGCCGTTTGGATTCGGAGCGAAGCGGAGGACGACTTCTCCGGATTGGGCGTTCGGGAGTTCTGGCAGACCTTCGCGGCGCTCCTTGGTTCGCTTCTCTAAGGCATCTGGCGACTCTTCTTCGAGAAGCGAGCGGATGGTATCTGCGCCTGATGTCTTCCAGAGTTCGTTTGCCTCGTCAACCATCGGTCCAATCAGCGGGACGAGATGACGAGCGTGCTCTCTCAGTTCGGCATTTTCGCCCAAGACGCGACCTTGAACAGATTTGACTTGGCCGCCTCCATCATACTCCAAGGCGTTCTGTAGAGCGTACTTTCTGATGAGTTGGAGGACCTCATCGTCCGGTTCCCAGTCGCTCATGCATACCGTCGGCGATTGTCGAAGCCTCTTGAGGCTTCGGAGCGAGAGGGGCCTTGGGAGGTCAGTATTCGGAGAGATTGCTCTGTCCGAAACCGGCCATGTCCTCGCCCTGCACAGTTGTTCGCACTGGAACTTCGGCTCCTTTCAAATCCCGCCAGGCGTTGCTGATGGTCTTCCAGCGCCATCGGAGGCAGTCGTGGGGCGCTTCTCCGGCCAACAGTTCTGGTAGCACCTGCTGGGTCTTCGGGTCGGAGGGATATCCTGAGCCGAGTTCGAGGCCTGTCTCCTTTCGGAGTTCGTCGACAGCCCGGTCCCGTTCGACCTTCGCTATTATCGAGGCGGCACCGACCACCGCATGGTTTGCGTCAGCACCATGCTCCGAGATGATTCTCCAGTTCTGCCAAGGCCAGCCAGCCAATCGGGAGGCTACCAAATCACCGAAGCGAGAGGCATTTACATCGCAGGCGTCGAGAATCAGAGTTCCCTTTTCAGTACGCTGCGGAAAAGAAATCGCGACATTCGCAGAAGAGGCAAACAGGTCTACTTCCAGCTCGTTCAGAGAGCCATGTGCCATCCAATTGTCAATCAACTCAGGTTGGGCGGCAATCGAGGCAATCGACCAACCTCGGTCTTCTCTCTGTTCGTGTAGCCAGCCGTACAGCTCATCTCGACGAGCCGGGCTGAGCAGTTTTGAATCGGTGATCCCAGCCTCTTCAAGCAGATGCAAGTCGGCCTCAGGAATCCGCACCACTCCGACGACCAACGGACCAAGGCAAGGACCTCGACCGGCCTCATCGATACCAGTCAGCCACA
>CAUZJP010000206.1:0-3272 GCA_963580235.1 Candidatus Thalassarchaeaceae archaeon | reverse complement strand
GAGTCCGGAATTATATCCTCAAAAGCACCATCTCAAACATTCAATGTTGGAAGTGGAAAACCTGTTAGCGTAAATCAACTGGTTAAAATCCTTGAGGAATCACTCGATAAAAAAGCGGTGATTGAATTTAAGCCTCGACCTGCTGAAGATATGCAAGTCACACATGCTGACCTCCAAGATTTGGAAGACATGATTGGTCCTATTCAAACCACTCAACTCGAGGATGGAATTAATCAATTCGTTACTTGGTATAGGTCATACCACCATATTGATTCATGATTCAACGTGAGCTGAATGATTCGTTTCTTCCCTCCCATATTTCCAAAACGATTGGGAAAAAATGTCAAGGCACATTGCGTTTAGAAGAATGCTCATACCGAAAAACTATCTGCAAAATACATTGTATCAGCCCGAATCACCTAGAAAGGTGGTGACTGTAATGACACTCTGTTTACCCTATGGTGAGAAACTCACGCGTCGGTACCGTTCCAACTACCTGTGAAACACAGGACCTCTACTCTTCTTCAAGCCGAATCTGGTCAAGAGAATCGAACACCTCGACCACGCCACGCGCCCGCTGGTCTTTCCTGACGAGCAAGTAGATGGCCACCGGAGCAACGATGGCAACCACGACTGCAACAACCGGTAGCCACCAGTCGAACGCACCGACCTCACGCGGCTCGACCAACCAAGTGAACAGCATTGGTGTGTCATCCCACCTTTTCGACCAATAGAAGAGGTCGCCCGTGTGAATTCCCGAGACCGTAATCGAGAGGTTGTGTCCGTTGAAGTGACTCGCCGTGAGCACCGAGTGGTTGACCTGCCCGGAGCGGTCGAAAGTCACCGTGACATTGGAGTTGGGAGCCAATGTGAGGAAGAACTCACTACCCATCTGCCGCCAGCCCTGCTGCAAGTGCGGTTCATCGGCGGCCAACTCAGCCAACTGGCCGTCAACTGAAAAGACTGAGACGACATCCGCATCTATGTTGGAAATTTTATTCGTCACCGGGACCTGCCAAGCCTCCGGGTATTCTGCCGACTCAGAGGTTGAAGAAGTGACCTCCCAAGAGCCGTTCTCGAGACTGGTGATCGCAAAATCGGTGAGATGGATTTGGTAGGAGGTCAACTCCCCCCAAGTGGTGAACCAGGCGGGCGTAGCCTCGATGGTTGCAACCAGTTCACTGTCCGGACGAACCACGACATCGTGGTCGCGGGCGCGCCAGTAGAGATTGATGTTGGATGGGTTGGAGCTGAGTGCTGCTTCAAACTGCTGAACATCTCCGATGGACTTCTCCAACGAACCGCCGTTGTCGCTGACGAAGCGCAACGCAGGGAGTTGACCTGTCGGCGCCTCACCGCCGACCACTTGGAATCCGGCATCCTTGACTGCGGCGAGCGACTCTGCACTCCATGCACCACCCGGTGATCCGAAGGAAAGCGGATTAGAACCCCACTTTGAGGCGTTGGAACGCGCAGAGAGATAGTCCCGACATTCGATGATTGCCGCCGGCTCAACACGAATGTCCTTCCTAGGAATCCCATGGCAGCCTAATTCGTCGCCTCGCTCGAGGCGCTCCGGTCCGATGATGTTGGTCAGCCAAGAGTCCTCTTCCCATTCCGCGGCGACTGGAGCGGTGAGTGGGGTGAGAAGAATGAGCAGAAAAGACCACGCCACCCACATTCTGGTTCGCATGGCGCGGCGACCGGAGATTCGGCCATGAACCGAGCGGTTGGCGAACCAGCCCCGGCAACCCTCAAAACCGGGCTTTGAGGGGGACTGTGTGATGGCCACCCTGACGGCGGCGGGAAAGTCGCGCCTTGCCGAGTTGACTGCGATTGAACCAGCAGGCCGACCTTTGCCGTCCACACCGATATACAACATTTTGATGGGATTGGTGATTCCTCTCTTCAATGTCATCACAAATCTGAAAATCACCGGCTCGGAGCACATCCCGAAGCGGGGCCCGTTCATCGCCGCCGCAAACCACAATTCTCACCTCGACCCGGTACTGGTCATCTTCTCCTGCAGACGCAAGTTGTTCTACCTCGCAAAGGACGAGCACTTCCAAAAACTCGGTTGGCGACAACTGATGGGTGCCACCGGCCAAATCGAGACCGACCGCGCCGCAGGTGGGGAGGGAGCCATCGCCCGCGCCGCAGACATTCTCTCCTCCGGCCGTCCACTCGGCATCTTCCCAGAGGGCACTCGCTCTCGGAGAACCTCGCCACCATACCTCGGCCCCGGCAAGACTGGCGTCGCACGGATTGCGGCCGCCTTCCCCGATGTCCCTGTTCTGGTCTGTGGGATTGACGGTGCCCGCGACATTCTGGCTCCTGGCGAGCCCTTCCTTCCGAGGGTGTGGAAGAGGACTGAATTGAGGTACGGCAGCAGCATCACATGGAACGAGTGGATTGGGGAGGCGGACGGAGGAGATTTGAGCGACGAGGAGATTGACCGTCTGCACTCTCTGAACAGTGAGGAAAGGCGAGAGGAACTACGGAAACTGTACCGCAGATTCACCAACCAGACCATCGCAACCTTGTCTGCGCTCGGCGCCCCATGAGAGCAAGATTTCTCTCATTCGATGGGCGATGTTCTTAGTGCGTCAATTCCCCCACCGTGTCCGGCGTAAGCATGGATCAGTATCTGCACCTCATCAAGACCATCCTCAGCGAGGGTATCGAGCGAGATGACAGGACTGGAACTGGCACTCTCTCGGTGTTCGGTCATCAGATGAGATTTGACCTAAGACGGGGCTTTCCAGCCATCACAACGAAACGGGTTCACTGGCCGAGCATCATCCACGAACTCCTCTGGTTCGTCTCGGGGGGAACCAATGTTCGCTACCTGCAAGAGAACAAGGTGCGGATTTGGGATGCTTGGGCGGACGAGAACGGAAATCTCGGACCGGTCTACGGCAAGCAGTGGCGAGCCTGGGAGAGCACGGACGGGAGAGTCATCGACCAACTTCGACAGGCGGTGCAGCAGATTCGGGAGAACCCGACTTCGCGCAGAATCATCGTTTCGGCGTGGAATGTAGGGGAACTGGAGAAGATGGCATTGCAGCCCTGTCACGCCTTCTTCCAATTCTATGTGGCGAACGGAGAACTCTCGCTCCAACTCTATCAGCGGAGTGCGGATGTCTTCCTCGGGGTGCCTTTCAACATCTCCTCGTACTCTCTCCTGACCTGCATGATGGCTCAGGTCTGTGGACTCAAGCCGGGAGATTTCGTTCACACGATTGGGGATGCCCACCTCTACACAAACCACC
>CAUZJP010000205.1:0-3289 GCA_963580235.1 Candidatus Thalassarchaeaceae archaeon | reverse complement strand
CCCGCTTCGACAGCGAGGAGCCCGCCCGGGCAAGGGCGCGTGCGAACATTGGTGCAAGGCTTGTGAGCAGGAGGACGCCGGCGCTTACGAGGAAGAGGCCGAGGACGATGAACGAGGAGTCACCCGCTTCCATTTCCGCCCTAAACGGGTCCGTCCAGATTCCCCAGCCGAACATCGCTAGGCCGAGAGTCGTCATGACCAATCGTGGCACCACAATCTTGCGACTGAAACGGGTCTGTCGAATTGACACCGACTCGGGGAGAATCAGGTTGAGGATGAAGAAGAGTGGCGGAACAAGCCCGAGCAGGAAGAGGAATCCTCCGGTCAGCCACCAAGCGTAGCGAGAACCCTCCTCTGCGCTTCCGATGAGGAAGGCTAAGACTGCGCAGAGTACTGCGGCTCCGAACAGCACCAGACTGACTAGAATTGTCCACCAAGGAAGTGAGCCCTTCAGCCGAGTCGGGATGTCGCGCATCGCGGCGACGACATTCATTCTGGAGATGTAGATAGAAGTCGCATAGAGGGTCAACCAAGTGACGATGAATCCGGTCGCGAAGCCGGTCAAAAGGCTGTGCCACTCCCAAGCGAAGAGAATTGAGCCACCGAAGTTCTCGGACAGTGCCTTGTCGAGGAAAACCATCAGAGCACGCGCCACACCGATGCCGATAACCGCCCCCACGGCACTGGAAATCAGACCGACAATGGAGCCCTCGAGCACGAACATCGTTCGCAGGTCTCCCCGCTGCATCCCGAGCGCCCGAACCATGCCCATCTCCGACTTGCGCTCATCGGCGAGCATCACGAAGAGATTCATCACGAGGAGAACGCCTGCGAAGATGACGAATGAGCCGAAGATGAGAAACAGCGCTGAGAAGTTTGCACCAGCATCCTCAGTCGCTTCGCGGATGTCGGTTTTCATCGGGATCGCCCTGAATCCGAGAGATGAAGCGGTGGTTATCTCATCCGTCCAAGTGCTGACGTTATCCAGCAGGGCGTCGAATACGCCAGGTGCGGCGAGCGAGGGGCCCGCCACCATCACGCTACTGCGAACAGGCTCATCCATCAGCAGAAGGGACTCTCCATCAGAGACATTGACGATGGCGACCGAGAGGTCGTCAAGGCCCGGTTGACCCGGAGGTGCGGGGAGAGGGGGAACTGAAGCGGTGTAGTTTAGCAGAAGTGGCTCATCAAAGCCCCGGGCGGCCGGCATCAGCCCTAGCAGTGAGATGTTTGTGGGTGGGACTAGGGCCGTGCCCGCCGCTGACCATGCGGTCAGCATCACTTCGCCCACGGCAGGTTCCGGCAATCCCGAGCCGCCGCCAGTAATCGACAGGGCAATCAGCGGCACATTGCTAATGCCTTCGACGGTATGCTGGTAGGGAAGGCGCCCGCTGACGCCGTTCTCATCGACGATGAAGGCCCCATCGGGACCACTCGCGAGCGTGTAGGTGTCGTCAGACCAGACCGTCCGGCCATCGGCGGCAGCGGGAGGCTGGTAGGTGCCGTTCACGAAGTTGATGCCATCAAAGACATAGAGACCTGCGCCATCGACCAAGACCGCGTCACCACCAACGGCGAGGATGTCACCAGCCGGTAGGCCGAGGTCGTGAGCCGAGCCGCTCACCGATGTCAGCCGGCTGAGCGTATGGACGAGGTCTTGCCCACTCTGGTCCCAAGCCACCCCGCCGACCTCGACAAGATGGCGGACCGCAGGTGGGTCCTGCTGCCACGCGCACGCGAGGGAGGGCCCAGCCAGAAGTGTGAGAGGAATCGAGCAGGTGTGACTAGTCGTCAAACCAGACAGCCGAATCAGCAACTGGTCGTCATCAACCGCCAACTCGCCATCATCGAGCTGTGGCAGGGTGGAGAGATTCAACCCCGTCGCATCCCAGGAAATCTCCTCTTCGCCATACGCCTCGCCGTACAACAGCACCGCCGAATCCTCGGTAATCCTCAAACCGATTCCCATGTCCGAACCGTCGACCTCGGCGACCGCCAAGTCAACCAAGTCACCCCCTCCCGCTGGCAGAGATATGTCGCGCGATGAGACCTCTTCACTGAGCACCGAGAGCCGAACACCGTTGGAATGGAGTGAGAGCGCAGCCCCGTCACCGACAGAGGAGATGGCGAGGATGGCGTGGTCAGTCTCGTCCTTGGGAACCCACTGGAACCATTGGCTCGTCTCCCGCATCTGAACCGACAGTCCGGCCGGGGTAGCGTACCAGTCTGCCACTCCATCAACCGCAAAACCGTTCACTTCCGAACTGAGGATTCCACTTAGGTTCACCCCGTCATGGCTGACTCCAACGAGAGGTGACATCAACATCTCAAGGATGGGCGAGTCAGGCGCGAAGGTGGAGATATTCTCACGGAGGCTTTCGACTTCGCTGCCAGAGAGGAGTCCGGTGCCGGTGACGCGTTGTACAGCGAGGGAGAATTCGTCGGGAATTGTTGGGACCTCGAGGCCGCCATCGATTCCGAGGAGGGCTTCGTCGAACGAGGCGTTGATTCGGGGTAGGACCCGCTGTTCGGCGGTGTAGGCGTCGAGCAAACCGCCGGTAGCAGATATCGCGATGCGGTTGATCTCACCGCTGCGAGCCATCAACTCCTGCGCCTGTGCAAGATCGGTGAATATGGCTGGGTCGCCACCCTGCACGAAGCCGGTCGCCTCGATGGATACTACAGACTGCACGGTGAAGTTGACTGTCGGGCGATCGACAAAACCCCCGCTGACATCGGTCCAAGTCACCTCAAGCCGGTCGCCGACCTGCAACTCAAGTTCCTCGGCAGCCTTCTCGTTGACTACCACCTTCCCTACCTCGATGTCAGCGTATTCGACGCCATTCGAGCCGCCCAGCGGATTCCATGTCCCCGTCTGCTGCAGCTCACCATCCATGGCCAGCCAGTTTGCACTTGGCTCGACCGTCCTGCGCTCTGGCGCTTTGAGAGAGACGCTCATCTTGATGCCGTAGGAAACTGCGTCGATGTCCGCATCCGACTCTATGTCTTGGATGAAATCAAGGGCGCGGCTCTGATTCCACCAGGCCGGTTGGCCGGTGGAATCTGTGCCCTGAATGACGATGTCGGTTTCATCGAGCGCCTCTGTGAATTCTGCCTGAAGTGTCGCATCAAGACTGTCTCCGACAACAAGGCTGCTCGATACAATCGCTGAGCCGACGAGCAGCCCGATGATGATGAGCGCGGTGTTGCGCTTCCTTCGACGCAAATTGCGCAACGCCATTCTGCCGATGATTCGCTGGCGCTTCTCAAACAGTAATCTGATGCACAT
>CAUZJP010000204.1:0-3302 GCA_963580235.1 Candidatus Thalassarchaeaceae archaeon | reverse complement strand
AGGCGATTGACACCTACCCCTCTCAGGTTCCGCTTTGGATGCTCAACCGTCAGCGTGACTTGACAACTGGTGATGAAGTGCACCTCTTCTCAGTCGATGTATCGATGATCCATAAGGAGGACATCGATCGACTCCGCGCTCACAAGAGTTACCGAGGTGTACGACACGCTCTCGGGCTTCGGGTCCGTGGTCAGAGGACACGCTCCAACGGCCGCAGTGGCTTGACCCTTGGTGTCGAGAAGAAGAAGTGAGGTGGTGAAGTATGGGACATCCAAAGTTTAGTCGCAGAGCATGGCAGGCCCCAAAGCACCCGTGGCAATCCGACCGTATCGAGGAGGAGCGAGGGCTCATCACGAACTACGGTCTTCGTAATCACAGGGAAATCTGGAAGGCTCGAAGCAAGTTGCGCCGATGGCGGAACAACGCCATGAAACTCATCGGCCGAGTCGATTCCTCCGCAGGTCACTACGCCCGTGAGAAGGAGGATTTGATTTCCTCACTGCAGCGACGCGGTCTACTGCCCGCGGGGGCTACAATCGATGATGTGTTGCGTCTCACAGTGGAGCATGTATTGGCTCGCAGACTTCAGTCGCAAGTCTACTACAAAGGTCTCGCTTCAAGCCCGAATCAGGCTCGACAACTGTTGATTCACGGCCATGTCGTGATAGGCGAGCAGGTGATGACCGTTCCAGGTTACATCCTCACACGGGACGAAGAGGCTGGGTTGCAATACAACCCCAACTCGGTTATTGCCAACTCCGACCACGCGATGCGTCAGGAAATCGACCAGATTCGAGCCGGCGCCGAGTACGGGAGTTCAGACGATGAGGTCGCATTGGAGTCTGATTCAGAGGCACCCACCCCCGAGGAGGTCGCCAAACTAGCAGAAGCGGTCACTGCTGCTCCCGGCGGAGCAGAAGATGGAGGTGAGTCGTGATGAGTAGAAAGTGCGTCATCCACATTTACAGTTCCTACAACAATGTCCTGATGAGTGCCACCGACCTAACCGGTGCTGAGACAATCGCCAAGTGTACCGGTGGTCAGGTTGTCAAGAAGGGAAGTGACAAGGGGGGCCAATTTGCTGCTACCCGCGCCGCTGAGCGAATCGCTGAGGCGATTCAGGACAGAGGCTTCACCCAAGCGGTGGTTCGCTACCGAGGTCCGGGCGGTAACAAGAGTCCGAACACCGGTCCAGCAGCCCAGCAGGCAGTGAGAAGTTTGACCCGTTCAGGTATCTCGGTTCTACGAATCGAGGACTGCACGCCTCGCCCGCACGACGGGACGAAGCGTAAGGGTGGCCGTAGAGGCCGGAGAGTGTGATTGAAATGGCGAAGTTGAAGATTAAGATACTTGATGAAGAAGATAATTCGTTGCGCCTGCACTTTTCAGGCACAGACCGAGCGTTTCTCAACGCGCTTCGCAGAACCATGATTTCGGATGTTCCCAAGTTCGCCATTGACCAGATGCGAATCGAGTTGGGCCTGTTCAAGGACGAAGCGACGGGTGAGCTGTACGAGTCCAATTCCGGAATAGCGGACGAGCAAGTCGCACACCGCTTTGCAATGATCCCCATTCCTACCTTCCATGAAGAGTTCCACTTTCAGAACGAGTGCCCGGATTGTTCCTCCTTGGTGGAGGAGCAGAGGGGTTGCCCGGCATGCCAGATCATCTACACGGTCAGTGAGAGAGGTACCAAAGAGGGTCATGTGGTGACTGCATCGAACATGAATGTCATCGGCGACCGCAAGTTGGACATCCCTGAGACCTTCGGAAATATACCACTTACCAAGTTGTTTGAGGGACAAGTGCTGCACGCTTACTTCTACGCCGTGATGGGTCGCGGTCGCGACCACTCAAAGTACTCCCCAGTTGCCGGTGTCACCTTCCGTTCACGCCAAATCGGTGTGATGAATGTGAAGACCCGCTCAAAGTTGCTCTTCGACCTCAATTTGAACATCGTCGCCAAGGACTTCGGAAAGGATGGCAAATTGACTGACATCGACAAGGTTGACCTGCTACGTGATGACCTTCAGCATGCTGGAGATGCTACTGTGTTGCAGTCGGAATTCAAGGACGCTATCACTCTGCAAGAGGTCCCAGGCGAGTTCATCATGAAGTTCCAGACTGATGGTTCGATGAGTGCCCGCACCTGTCTTGAGAGAGCCTTTTCAGAGTTGGCTGTCCGCTTCACGGCAATATCCGCCGATTTAGATGAAGCACTTTGAGTGTGAGCGAACCACTCATCAGCCTCACAGCCAGTGGGTGTGACAGATGTCGAGCCGCGAAGAGGGTCTAGCAGGACCGGCGGAACTGGTCGGTGGCGCCTCCGCGTCGGGCCACATCACACTTCTGTTCACTGTTCAGGCCGATTCTCCCGAACCGCTACTGCAAGGGAGCCGTGGTGCTGGCCTATGCATCGATTCAGATCAGCCTGTGTGTGAGGTGTGCGCGATGGCGACGCCCGGAGAGGGCAGTGTCGTAGCAACGGGCGACTTTGCGGATGGTCGATTGCACTCAACAGTCATCGAAGAACTGGCTCTTCTCATTCCCGAGGTGGGGGATTACGACTGGTCGTTTGAGCAGGTGTGCAGACTGCCGACACAACAGGGATTCGGATTATCAGCGGCGGGTGCACTCTCAGCAGCGATGGCTGCGCAACGTGCCTTGGGCTTGGACGAAGAGGATTCGAGAGCCCGCTCATTCCAC
Source organism: Candidatus Thalassarchaeaceae archaeon (assembly GCA_963580235.1). GTDB lineage: Archaea > Thermoplasmatota > Poseidoniia > Poseidoniales > Thalassarchaeaceae > MGIIb-Q1. The sequence goes on along the minus strand of CAUZJP010000204.1, from coordinate 596 downwards.
ATCGCTCATCTCGTCGAACGTCGTCTATCTGGCGGTCTTGGAGATGTTGCAGCACTCTGGGCCGGAGGTGTAGATCTGCGAAGGGAGCCGGGCTGCCCTGATTTCGGAGATGCGGCAGAACTCGGTGGATCGGGTTTGGTCGATAGTTGGCACGAGGAAATCAGCATGATTCTCGCTTGGCGTGAAAAAGCCGCTCGCCACACATCATCATACATCGATGACCCAGAATGGAAGCAGAGAATCACCGAGAGCGCCGAAGGGCTGCTCCCAACTTTGATGGAGGGTGAATGGGATTCTAGTCGCTGGGCGGAATTACTGGCCGCCGCAACCGAGTTTGCGGATTTGTCGGGACTCTCAACTGATGCGAACCGGTCCGAACTTCTTGATCGGGCAGAGCACAGTTCTTCAGGCCACCAGGTCTCCTGTCATCTCTGCATGCTCGGTGAGAGCGTCGTCATTCTACCTCCTTTCAACGCTCCACTGAGTGAGGCGACAATCGTAGAAATCAGCAGTCGCTTGAGACAGGAAGGGCTCCACTGCGCGGTTGCCTCGCTCTCTTCGAACAGCCTCCGCTGATTATCGAGGACGCTTATCCT
>CAUZJP010000203.1:0-3310 GCA_963580235.1 Candidatus Thalassarchaeaceae archaeon | reverse complement strand
TGACCATGCCAGCGTGTGTTGATGGCCGGATTGTGTAGGGGGCGCCGTGCACGCCCTTGCCAGGGTTGACTCTCCAAGTGACACAGAGCCTGCCGATGATGCTCATCCCATTGGGATGGCAGATGATAGTCTCAGGGTTAGCATCCACTATGCTGCGCAGAAGGCCGAACGAGCGTTCGTGCGGAGTGATTCTCACCCTTGGAGCCTGCAAGCCGAAGTCACGCGCCCATTGCAGGCAGAGTGCTCGCAGTCGGTCTGAGACCCGCATGTTTGGACGCCCGGACCATATCGTCAGGAATTGTTCGATCAAATGTGGCTGGACGGGTAATGGGATGACATGTCGGCCACCAGCTCCCACTTCGATTCCAAGCAGATACCGTTCACAGTCCCAGTCACACAGGGGTGGAGGGTGGGTGTGACCGTTTTGCGCATCAAAGCGTGGCGCATCGGCAGCACCCGCAGTCTGAAACCTGCCATCGCGGAGCATGGCGCGCCGCCTCTTGTGCAATTGCTGTGCTTCTGCAGCGGTGTCTCCTTCGATGAGTCGCAGAATCTTGAGGAAGCGATGCGCAGGAGGCTCCCCCCGCCGCTCAGTCATCATCCTGAAGAGGAGTAATCCCGGACCTCGGTCAACCCGAACACCATCTACAATGAGAGCAGCTCCATTCGTCCTCAGATGATGACCGGAGAACTGACCCTCGACCTCGGAATCATGCTCAACCACGGCTCTCTCAGAGGGGAACAACGCTGAGTTCCGAGAAGCCAATCTCTCCCGGATAGTCGTAAGAGTGGAGAGTTCATCATGTTCCAAGAGTGGGTCGACAGGGCAACTGATCTGGTCTCTGCCACTGACCTCTCTCAGCAGCGCTGCCCACGCCTCATCAGCAGGTAGCAGATTGGGAAGTATGCCTGCAGAATCGAACCATTCCATCGCTTCTCTGAGAATCGATGCGGAATTGGTCTGCAGATAGTTCTGCCAAGCGGGAGTCGATTGCCGCATCAGTTCGTCAGCATCATTCCACGGCCGACAGGAGTGACAGAGGACTTCCTGAATGTCATCGACGACAGGCTCCCGGCAACAGCGACAGAAGGTGCTCTCGCTCGGCATCCTCCGTCTTTGCAACCTCAGGGTACTTGAATCCACCAATCGAAAAGGGCTCAGTAGTGGTCGAACTCGATTCTCTCGTCGACGTGGGTGACACGCCTGCCGTGGTCCCTAACTTCACCGACCACCGCACAACCCGGCAGCCTCTCAGTCAGCCATCCGAGCACCGAGTCAGCACTATTGGAGGAGACCACTAGAACCATGCCCATTCCGAGGTTGAAGGTACGCGCCATCTCGCGGGTGTCAACCCCTCCTTCTCTGGCAATCCAGTCGAACTCAGGGTGAGAGGGTAGTGGGTCTGAGATATGGTATCCCAGCGAGCCGTGAAGCCTCAGCAGGTTGGAGAGCCCGCCACCGGTGATGTGGGCGATTCCTCGCAGGTCCGAGGAGGTACACGGTCCGGAGCCGTCTCGGGACGCCGCCACGAGGTCGTATACCGGGTCAACATAGATTCTAGTCGGGTTGAGCAGAACCTCACCCAAGGTAACAGGTCCTTCCCCAAAGCGCTCGATTCGTTCGTCACCCACCTCGAAGGGTGCCGCCTCGCCAAGGCCGGCCCCGGTTCTTTCGATTACCGAGCGAACCAGCGAATAGCCGTTGGAGTGGATTCCTGATGACGGTAGGCCGATGAGAAGGTCGCCCGCCTCGATGCCTTCCCCCGTAATCGCCTGATCCTTTGGTAGCCAGCCGAGGGCGGTTCCTGAGAGGTCGAGTTCCTTCACGATTCCAGGAAGAGAGGCAGTCTCGCCACCAGCCAGTGTCACACGCGCACGCGAGGCAGCCTCAGCGAGAGAAGCGCCGAGCACCGCGTGAACAGCGGGGTCGGGCTTGGGGGTGGCGACATAGTCGACGAATGCTAGCGGCTCAGCGCCCACACAGAGCAGGTCGTTGACGTTCATCGCCATGCAGTCGATTCCAACGCCAGAAAGTTGTTCCAACTCATTGGCTATCTGCAACTTGCTGCCCACACCATCTGTTGCAAGCGCGAGCAGGTTGTCACCGAACTCGACCAGTCCACCGAATCCTCCCGGTAGGTCGACCGGTGAGCCGAGACTGCCTGGAGGCCTCACTGACTTCGAGAGCGCCCCAATAAGCGAGGCCACGGACTTCGCCTCAAGGTCGATGTCGACGCCTGACGAGGCGTAGTCGAGTCCCCCGTCATCACTCATTGATGCGTCGAGATGGAGTCAGTTCTTCAATACGCCGAGTGGTGAGAACGGTGACTTCACCCAGTTCCAACGAGGTCATGAGAGTCCTAACTTCTCAACGGCCGAAGCAAGATAGTCAAGCGATTTAAGCATCCTGTGGCCATCCTCAATCTCCACTAGTTCCACTAACTCTGAGCCAGCAGCGACCTTTCGAGAGAACTCGATTGGGACGACATCGTCCTCCCTACCGTGCAGGATGACTGTTGGATGAGCCAGTTCTGGCCAGGACATCAGTTCAGCAGATTCCATGAAATCCCAGCCTAACATGATGTTCTCCTCGAAACCATGGTGGAAGTAGGGTACTTCGCCACTTTCCTTCCATTCGGTCAAGCCATCTTCTCCAGCACCCTTGCGCCAAAGGTCGGCGAGTCCGAAGGCGGGGGCGATGAGGAGTAGTGCGAAGTTTTCGTCAGGTCGTAACGCAGATGCGTTGGCGGCAGCCAAACCGCCCATCGACGAGCCGGCAATCAGATCAAAGGGCCCATCCTCATCCAGTATTTGCAGAAGCACCTCGGTCTCCTGTTCGATGGTCCAGCCCAACTCAGACATCATCGGAGAGACGACCTCCCAGCCCAACTCGTCAGCCATGTAGGTTGGCTTGGAGCCGTTCGGCGTGCCCTCAAATCCATGCGCGAACAGAACTCTAACCATGATTTCCCACCTATATTTTCAGTAGAGCGCACGCATCAGCGCCATCAATCACTCGAAACTCAACGGTTTGAACTCGCTACCGTCGAGATGGCAACGCCGCAACTCCTTCTCAAATCCGCTGCCTGCTGGAAGAAGACGAACAGAGATTTCAGCAGTGACATGAACTGTCGCCGAGAAGAGATGCCCGCCGTGGACCTGATGTTCGTCGTCTGAAAATACCAAGTGAAGATGGCTGAACGGCTCACCGTCGAGCGGCGCAACATTACCTTGCAGGGAGAGTAATTCAACGGGCTCGGCAATCGTTTTCCTCTGGTAAATCCCATTGGGTGTGAGATAGCCGAACTCA
>CAUZJP010000202.1:0-3313 GCA_963580235.1 Candidatus Thalassarchaeaceae archaeon | reverse complement strand
CGCACTCCGGGTGGAACGGCAGGTCGCAGATTGCGGTATGTTCATCGATGAGAGAATCGAGGTATCCGCTACGAATTTCAGCAGGATGGGAGAAGATGACTTCGGCTTCTGGCCAACCGTGCCGGAGTACAGCTGCGGCCATCAGGCCGTCCATGTCGCCATCGGTGACGATGCGCTTGATGTCGAGTTTGGCGAGCATGTCGCGCGGAGGCATGGAGAGCGCCTCGATGCATACCCCCCATAGCCGTAGCGCATGCAGTCACAGGTGATTCGCGCAACCGATATGGCGCTCACCCTCATCACCGTCTGCATGGAGACCTCCTGCGGACTCGTCTTGTTGAACTATGACTCCATCTTGCTACTGCAATATCCACAGGGTCACTGGGATTTCGTGAAGGGCCATTTCGAGGAGTCGGATGGCTCGCACGAGGCGACCGCATTGAGGGAGTTGGAGGAGGAGACAGGAATATCCAAAGCGACCATTTCAACTGGTTTCAAGATGAGGACTCAATACGAATTCTCTCACAAGGGAACGGTTGTCCACAAACAGGTTCACTGGTTCCTCGCTGAGACCAACGAGATGATCATCAATCTCTCACACGAGCATGTTGGTTTTCTCTGGCTTTCGTGGGATGATGCGGCCGAGCAACTCACCTTCGAAAACTCTCGCGCGGTGTTGGCAGCGGCTAGGGAATTCCACAACGCGGCGTGACCTTACCAAGTCAGTTCGGCTCCCGTCTGCCAATCGGTTCCCAGAGAGTTTCCTCTTCACCGAGTTGGCCGGTAATCCAGCGTGACAGAACGAAGAACCAGTCGGAGACCCTATTCAGGTAAGAGAGAGCCACGGCTCGCACCGCCGAATCACCTTCGATGTCACGCAATGTGGCAAGTCTCCTCTCAGCTCTGCGCGCCACAACCCTGGCCAGATGCAGATTGGCCACCGCCGGACTTCCGGTTGGTAGGATGAAGGAGGTGAGTGGCTCACACTCTTCGAGCCATTCATCCATCTCAATGATGAGCCTCTCTGAGGCACCTTCGGGTAGCAGTTGCATCCCTTCGGGAACAGCGTCGGGCAGGGTGGAGCATTCTGCTCCGAGGTCGAATAGTTCCTGTTGAACCCTCGCCAGTTTCCTATCTGTCATACTCTGCACCTTGATGACCGTAGCCCGTGGCCCCCCGTCCTCACTCTTGATAGGTAACCGCTCGATTTCCATACGGACGATTCCCACCACGGTATTGAGTTCGTCAATTGTGCCCACCACTTCGAGGCGAGCATCCCCTTTGGAAACCTCACTCCCATCGAGATGACGGGTTCTCCCGCCATCTCCCACACCGGTGTGAACCTTGGTGATGCGAACCATCGAATCCCCGAAAGGTGGGTCGTGGGTTTTCGTATTAAGCGCGGGGGTCGAGGAATGGTGTATCCCGACAGGCCGTAAATTCGGTTCAGACACCGCATGAGTGCGTTTTGCGACCGGTCCAGAATAGATGAATTAGGTGACAGTTCTCATGAGGTGGAAGCCTTGGATCCTTTCACATTCATGAATTTCTGGTAGACGAGGTTGCCGACTATTAACCAAATCACCCCTTCGATGATGAACAGAAGCCAGGACCATTGGCCCAAAGATTCGAGCAGCATCGTGCCGTCGTAGGGTGTGCCATACTTTCCGATGTAGGCTGCTTGGGAGAGTAGACTAGCGCTGAACCAAGCGAGCACAAGCCCCCAAGACCACTGCACTGCGCGTTTATTCCCTCCTATCATCATCTATTTTCAGTATAAATTTGTAATCCGGGATATTTGAACCCCCGCGAGATAAGCCCGGGAACCCCCGCCCTTTGGGGTAAAACGGCTCACTCTTCAGAAGCAGCTGCGGAGACTCTTCTAAGTGTCCTGTCGACCGCTTTCAGCCAAGTTTCATCGACCCCGGATTCGCCTCCAAGGCGCTGCAATCTCTCGTGATGGAAATCCGCAGATTTAGGGTCGTTGAGTGCGCGATGGATTCGCACCAATGCGGCGTGACTCATCGCATTGATGTATTGCTCATCCATATCCCACGCCCGTTCAAAGCAGGAGATGGCTCCGCGCGGTCCCCTCAGGAGTTCTCTCTCACACTGTCGAAGCCCTGCTGCTGACCACATCCTCGCCGTTGTGCCGACGATCATGCCGCGGAAGAAGAGGTAGATTTCTACAAGGACGAGCAATGAGGCGAGCGCGAAGGCGGCGACCTGTTCAGTTCCTGAGTAGGCCAACCAATCATCGACGAGCATCGCTACCGCACCAAAACAGAGCAGAATACCCGCCATTGGGGCCACTATGACATCTCTCTGAGTGCTTGCCATATGGCGAACACCAGCTATCAACTGTAATCCTCCAAGGACTGTGACGAAGAGGGCACCGACGGCCGCTTGGTCAAACTGGCGAGGGGAGTTGATTGCGATGAGCATCAAGCCCGCAAGAACCAGTTGCAACAAGCCGTGAGTCCGAGAGATTTCCGGAAACGGTTGGTCTTTGCTCAGGTGGAGAAGGATTGCCCCGGTGGCCGCGAGTAGCAGGACCCAACCAATCATGAATCCGCCGAGCACATAGCGACCATGAAACCAACTGTTAGGACTCATCGTCGTGAACCCGTGGCTCAAGTCGCCAACCGGGCTTCCAAAAATCCTCGTTGTCCAGCCAATCCAACCACTCTACCTGATTCGCTCTGAGCAGGTGAAAGGCGCGCTTGTCAAGCCCCTCTCTCAAATCGTCGGGGACCTCAGCCCCACCATGTGCGTCTTTCCACTCAATCTGCATTTGACGAATCGCTCGCTGTCCTTCGGCCGGATTGTCGAAGTTTTTCTCGCAAATCTCCTGCATTTCCTGCAACCAGTGTCGCGCCCCCCGAATATGAGGGTCGTCGGTGATGACCGCCCGCTTACTCTTGAATGGCCACCAACCCATCACTCACCCTCGCCCGCCCCTCTCCCTTGAGCCTTCCCTCTCATACCCCAAATGGGGATATGTTCTCCTCTTCAGCGTCAGTTCCATTGTTTGGCCTCCGCTCTCTTCCCGAAGTGTGATGACGGCGGCGCTTCTCAGGGCGGCCATGGCGCGCATCGTGGTACACACACACGGCCGGGCGCGAGAGAGGGGATACGCAGATCTCGTTGCGCTCTACACCGAGCGCCTCGCTGCTCGTGGAGTGAAGTTGGTCCAGCACTCCGACAAGCTCGGTCACGACGCCTATATCGAAAAGTTACAGGCGGCGGCGAGCGGTGGCGAGTTGATTCTCCTCGATGAGAAGGGAGAGTCCGGCAGTACCGATTGGATGGT
>CAUZJP010000201.1:0-3326 GCA_963580235.1 Candidatus Thalassarchaeaceae archaeon | reverse complement strand
CGCAGATGTGGCCGCTGACCGGATTCTCGCCGGTGTCGATCTTCAGCAGGTCGGCCTTGCCGTCAACAATGAGCAGCGGGGTCTGCGGCAGAAGTCCGGCGACCTCCTTCAGCAGGTTCTCCTGAGATTCCATCGAAGTCCCACCATGTTCCGCAGGGTCCATCAGATAGAGAACGAGTGAGCCGATGTGTTCGAGCGCGACAATGGCCTGCATCTCAATCTGGTTCCTCTCTTCCATGGGTCGGTCGAGAAGACCGGGCGTGTCAACCATCTGGTAGCGACGCCGTCTCGAGGTGAAGTGGCCGACGTGCAGCTGCTTGGTAGTGAACGGGTAGGAGGCGATTTCAGGATCACCGGAGGAGAGAGCGGCAATCAGCGCCGACTTCCCGACATTCGGAGAGCCAGCGACTACAATGCACGGTTCCGAGGAGTCGATGGAGGGAAGTTCCCGGAGTGTGTCGCGAGCGTTGTTGAGCCAGTCTAGGGAGCGACCGACTTGGTCGACGATGGACGAAATCCGCCCGTAGGCCTCTCTGCGTGTGGCGTGCATCATCTCGATGTTTACCATCCGTTGCAACTTTCGGACATTCTGCCTTGCGATGTTCATCGATTGGTCTGCAGCCCACTGAATAGTTGAGAGGTGATGGCGGTAGTCGTCACAACCGACTGCAGCGTCGATCAAAGCGCGGTCAAACTCGGACTGCTTGTCGAGAGAGGGCCATTTCATCACCCACCCCTTGAGGGTAGCATCGAGGACATCCCCGGCAGACTGAATCATCCGAATCATCTGCTTTCGCGTGCGATACATCCGGTTTGGGTCTTCGACCTGGTCCTTCGCCTTGGTGGCGCGGCTGAACGCCTTGTCGAGCAACTCGTCTGAAGTCAGAACCGTTGGCAACCTCTTCCAGACTACTACTGCCACTAGACTCCCTCCGACTCTGCCGGCTTGCCCATCCCTCTTGAATGCATTAGTCATGATTGGAATTGGGTAGGGCGGAACTTTTCTGGGCCCTCGCGGCTGATGAGGTATTTCCCACCTCACTCCCTGCCTAAAACCGATGTGTCCCGGCCAATTAGACGATGGGACTCTTTTCAAGGGTCAAGCCTCTCAGGCGCGTTGGGGCGGACAGGATGGTCGAACGGAAGGGGCGCAAGAAGAGCAAACATTCGGAGTTACCCGATTGGGCAGTAACACTTTGGGAAGATCTCGGTGAGCCCAACCTTTCCGGGATTCAGGATGTGCTGAGTGGCCCCCTCCTAGACCGGCGCTGCGGCCTCCGCCGAGACGATCTGATTGAGGTACTGCTCGATGTGCGGGCGCTTCCCAAGGGGATGGAGACGATGATGCGGGGTCGGTTGATTGGGACGAACAAGAGCAGCATCGAACTTCTCACCTCCGACCTCAACTACCACTATCTCGCGCGCGATGTCATCGTCGATGTGATTCTAATCGCCCACATGCGGCCGCCCTACATCGAAGACAGGGAACTTCTCGACTTCGAGCGAGAGGACATGAAGCGGCGCAACTCACTGCATGAAGAGGTCGAAAAGCGCTCGACTGGCGCCGACGACAGCCATGTCTGGGGTTGAATCAAATGGCTCTGCATGAGAAGCGCTGCATTCCCTGTGAGGGTGGGGTTCCACCGCTCGATGATAGTGGGAGGGAGCCTCTTCTCTCGGAACTGAATGGTGGCTGGCAAGTAGTGGATGGCCACCATCTGGAGCGAACTTGGAGTTTCCCGGACTTCGCCGAGGCGCTGACATTCGTGAATGCCGCGGGTGCGATTTGCGAGGAGGAGTTTCACCACGCTGACTTCGACTTTGGTTGGGGTCGCGTCAAAGTGACGATTTGGACCCATAAGATCGACGGGCTCACCGAGTCCGACTTCGTCCTCGCAGCAAAACTCGACCAAATCTGAGGTTTTTACTGACTGTTGGTGGCTGAAATGCTATTGATGCGAAGCCCGTCCCAAAACCATGGTGAAGGACCCGAAGGGCCGCGCAGAACCGGGATATTCTCGCCATGTGTTCATCTGTGGCCACGAGCGCCCGCCCGACGCATCTCGCCCCTGCTGTTCGGCCCGCGATAGCATTGCGGTGATGAAGCGACTCAAGGTGGCTGCCAAGGAGGAGGGGATTTCCGGGGTCAGGGTGCAGAAGTCAGGGTGTCTCGACTTTTGTGAAAATGGCATCTCATGCGTCGTCTACCCAGAAGCGGTCTGGTACTCAATCAAGAATCCCGACGAGGACATCCCAGCAATTCTTGAACACCTCCGAACTGGCGTCCCCGCAGAATCCTGCCGAATGAAGTTGGAGGATTGAGAATGCGCTCCGTCGTCTACACGAAACGAGGCGGCATGGATGCAATCGACATCTCGGAATCGCCCTCCCCTCAACCCGGCCCGGGTGAGGTTTTGGTTGAGGTTCATCGAGCCGGAATCAACTTCGCCGACCTGATGATGCGGCAGGGACTCTACTCGCCGGTTCCACCCTTCCCCTTCACCCCGGGTTACGAAATCTCTGGAGTTGTGAAGGAACTTGGAGCAGATGTCGAGAACCTCTCTTTGGGCGACCGCGTGGTCTCATTGTGTGGAATGGGTGGCTATTCGGAGCAGGTTGTGACCCTCGCCGAGCGCTGTTTCAGACTGCCGGACTCAATCTCGTTTGACGCCGCAGCAGCCCTTCCAGTCACCTACCTGACTGCACACCACATGCTGACCTATCTGGGGAATTTCCAACCGGGAGACACGATTCTCGTTCACCACGCTGCCGGAGGGGTTGGGACTGCGACCGGCCAACTCGCAAAGGCGCTCGGGGCCTCCAAGGTGTTCGGCACCGCCTCCACCGGGAAAGCAGACTTCGTACGCTCGCTCGGAATGCGCTTCATCGACCGGGAGAGCGAGGACTTCGTTGAGGTGTGTAAGCGAGAGACCGACGGATTAGGAGTCCACCACGCTCTCGACCCGGTCGGGGGCAAACACATGATGCGCTCCTACAAGGCGCTCCGCTCTGGCGGGAGATTGTACGCCTTCGGCGGCTCGGCCGCGGTGAAGGGGAGCAGACGCTCGATGGTGACGGCGCTGCGAATGGTGTTGACTACTCCTAAGTTCAATCCGTTCAAGATGATGAACTCAAACAAGGCGGTTTTCGGAGTCCACATGGGGACCTGGAAAGACGAGGCCGTACTGAAAATGCAGGTGATGGCGCTGGTGGAGATGCTTGAGGATGGGCGAATCTCTCCAATCGTCGACAAAGTGTTTCGGTTTGAGCAGGTAGCAGAGGCGCAGCAGTACATTCACGATCGCAAGAATCGTGGTAAGGTTCTA
>CAUZJP010000200.1:0-3331 GCA_963580235.1 Candidatus Thalassarchaeaceae archaeon | reverse complement strand
CCTGTCAGGGAGATTCTTGGAAGCGCACCTAATCTGACTACATTGCATGGCCGAGATGATGAGTTGAAGCAACTAGTCGAGGCGATATCGCCTGGCGCCACCCTGCAGTTGGTCGGCTTGCCCGGAATCGGAAAATCCTCACTTCTGCGGGCGCTGGCCGGCAAGGCCACTGAAACAGGTTGGACCGTGCGCTGGTCGACCATCGGAGCGCACCATGATGTTGGCCGGTTGACGGAGGATTTGCTGGGAAGCGGTGATTCTCCTAAGGATGGCTCGGCCGCCTTGACAGCGTTGCGTGCCCTACCGAAGAAGACACTGCTCGTGGTCGATGAGTTGCAGTCGGTCCATTCTAGACATCAAGAGCCTGTTCACACGCTACTCAACTCGGCCGCGGAAGATGATGGGATTACGCTTGCCATCGGTTGTCGCTCACCCTCGCCAATCGAGGCGGGGGGAGTTGTGAAGGTCGAAGAAATCGAGGCTGGGGCAGCTCGCTCGCTGTTGCCCGAGGATTTGGACGACGAGGTCTGCGAACGGGTCGTTAAGGCGCTTGGAGGCCATCCACTCGCACTCAAACTGTGGGAGCCGGGCGATGCGCTTCCGGAGGCTGATGACAGGATTCAGGCGTTCATCCAGAGTGACGTCATCGAGCGGTTAGAGTCGGATGCCCTAGCAACGATGGATGAGTTGGCCGCCGCTCCTAGACCGCTCTACGCTGAACAACTCTCCAACGACGACGGCGTGGCGCCGCTCGACGAGTCGGCCCTGTTGCGATGGAGCATCGAATCTCTCGAGTTGCAACACCTGATTCGTAATGTCAGGCGAACGATGTGGAGCGACGATGAGGCGAAGCAGATTCACGCCGCCGCGGCGAGCCACTGGGAGGGGCGTTCGGAACCCGCGGCTCGCATCCACGAAGCGCACCATCGGATTCAGGCTGCCGACGAATCTGAGGCGGCAGAACTGGTGGACAGGATGGAGCGGGGTGTCGGCGGAATGCTGAGCATCGACTCAGCGGCTACCGCCGCTATCGTCGACGACGCAATTAGAGCACTTCCCTCCGCCCATCGACTGAAGATGCTCTCAGCAAAGGTGGCCATCGAGCGTGGTGAGGGAGAAATCGGGGAGAAGTTGCTTGAAAGTGTTCCCGAGGATGCCAGAGATGAGGTCGATTGGGCATTACTCTCAGCCAGAATCGCCAGACTGCGGGGCCGCTACGATGAGGCCTCCAAGTTGGAGAATGAGGCTTTGGAAACCGCTGACCCTGCGAGGGCCGCACGGATTCGTCTCAACTCGCTGGTGCTGAGATACGACGACCGACTGCCCGGGCCACTAGATGAAAAAGAGATGAAAAACATCTCGGAATCACTCGCCTCGTACAGCCCGGCAAAACTCGACCCGACTAGACGCAAGGCGGCGCTCGTGACAATCGCAGCCATCCGCCACTCGCTAGCCCTCGATGCAAATGATGCCGACGCCGCCTCCCAAGTCCGAGCGAATCTTGCCGCGACCGCAAGTGGTGACGACCCGCTCGTCGAAGAGTTGTCCGCCCGCGCTGCGCTCTCTCTAGGTGGAGATTCAACCCGAATTCGCAGCCTAATGGCCCGCACACGCCATCCACTCCGCAAGACCGCACTCGGACTACTTCTCGTGCGCCACGAGTTTGAGAATGAAGAGGCGACCGTCGTCCACACGCTGGAGCAGGTTGCAGCACCCGACGACCTCGGATCAGCAGCTGCACGCAGGCTCTCAGCAACACACTGGTACTGGCGTGGGAGGCTAGAAAAGAGTCAGCGAATCAAGTGCTGGCAAGAGGCACTCCACCGCTACGGAATGGCGGAATGCTCCAACGCCTACTCCCAACTGACGCGCGCCCTACACGACGAAATGCGCAATATCTGAGTCGGCCGCGAACGGTCACCAGTCTTCTTCCGAGTTGTCGACGTCCAACCCGGCAAACCAATCCGAATCTGAACCACCGCCCTCACCGCCGACTGCGCCACCGCCTATGCCTCCAATACCACCCGTAGCACCCAAGGGGGGAAGCCCGAGCAACTCTCTTTCCACAGCATGTGTGTTCACATTTTTCGCCTTGACGATTAACTTCTGTTCCTCAAGGATTTTCTCCTTGCGTTTACGCTTGCGCATGCGCAGCATCACGAGCAACAGAATTAGCCCTAGTCCACCGAATATATAGGGGAGCATTTCCTGAACGATGAAGCCATAGCCGACTGTGAACTGAATCTGAACTTCGTCCTTTTGGGCGTCGCAGTCACGCGGGTTTTCCGCAGTACAGAGGGGGGTGCGATAGATGACCTGATTTCGGCCATCCTGCCTCTCAGGGTGCTCATCCCTACCTAGAGTCGAGGTGAACTCGAGCGACAGCCCCTTCGGCATGGTGACATCGATTGTGATGACCGGCCTGAAGTCGATGTCAACATCATTTCCAGCATTGCCATCCGCATCGCTGTCAAATTCGGAATCCACATCCTGGCTCTGTGTCGGAGGAGCCACGTCGAAGATTAGTGGCTCAGGGGGGAAGGTGTAGACTCCGCCGGTGTCACCCTCAGCGGCGCGGGCGTCGAAAGTCCCCATCATTCCGGAGAACAGCGAGGTCAGCATCGAACCACCGACACTTGTGTCAACGATGAACATCCCCTCGTTGTAGCGAGCGATAATCGAAGTTTTCTGCAGCGTGAGAACAAAGCGGATCGGCTCGTCGTCGTCGATGTATCCGTCAGGTGTTCTGCGCAGGGTATCGACTGATGCGCTGAACTGAAGCCCGCTCAAATCGGCTGACATCGTCGAATCATCCACTTCCATTGACTGGATTTCAGAATTGACCATTACTGCGAGTGAATCGGCAAGGGATTGCAACCCGCGGTTTGAAATTTCAAGTGGATGCATCTGGTCACCCAAGGGCACCTCAAATGACTGGTTTACCATCGCCAGCAGACCTCCATCGACCTCGTCTCCAGCCGCCACCGCGTGTCTGATCATGTCAGCAGGAATCGCCTCTACGCGCACCCCGTAGTCATCGGTCAACGGATGTGGCAAAGCCACTCTGTAGAGTTCAACAACGACTGAACCTTCAACCACCAGCTCAACCGCCTGACTCCACTCCATCACATTGAGTTCCGAAAAGTCGAGAGTAGTCTTGACATGGATGCAGGTGCGCCAATTCGACCTGCAGACTAGATCCGGACTCGAATCGCTGCAACCAGCTGAGCGCTCGCAAATCGGGTCATCCCAGCGCTCGTGGTATGGATTGGGCCCGGTGAATCCGAACGGTGTCAGCCCTCCGCTGTCAGACCGGACGGTCAGCGTGATG
>CAUZJP010000199.1:0-3336 GCA_963580235.1 Candidatus Thalassarchaeaceae archaeon | reverse complement strand
GCCACAAAGAGGCGTTCAAGTATGTCGTCGCCAACATCAATCACGTCCGCGACCCGGACACGAAGGATGCCTACGGAGTCGAGACTCAGGAGGAGGCAATCTCCTGGCTTGAGAAGAAGTTCGCCGCCGGTCAACAGAAGGAGTACCGTGAGCAGCGCGTGAACAACCTGATGGACAGGGAACTTCTACCTCACCTCGGCGACCAGCCCGAGCACCGCAAGAAGAAGGCGATCTTCCTCGGCCGAATCGTCCGTCAAGTTCTCGAGATGGCAATTACCAACCGCGAGCCGAACGACAAGGACCACTACGCGAACAAGCGGGTCCGACTCGCTGGCGACCTTATCGAGGACCTGTTCCGAGTCAGCATGACCCAACTCGCTCGTGACCTCAAGTACCAACTAGAGCGACATCACAACAGGAAGCGGGAATTGAAGATCAACAGTTGCCTACGACCTGATGTTCTAACATCGAAGATTATGCACGCACTGGCGACCGGCAATTGGGTCGGCGGCAGAACCGGAGTAGCTCAACTGCTCGACCGTACTACCTACATTTCCGCGCTGTCGCACATGCGACGCGTCACCAGCCCATTAGTCCGCAGCCAGCCTCACTTCGAGGCTCGTGACCTGCACCCGACACAGTGGGGGCGCCTCTGTCCGAATGAGACCCCCGAGGGACAAAATTGCGGATTGGTGAAGAATGCCGCCCAGATGATCGATGTCTCCGAGGCTGTCTCCGAAGACGATGTCAAGGAATTGCTGAAGGAGGCTGGTGTCGAGGAGCCACAGGACTGGTCAGAAGGAACAAGAGTCCATGTGAATGGAGACCTATTCGGACTCCACAAGGATGCTTACCGACTGGTTGCTCACTTCAAGCGACGCCGCCGAAGTGGTCGAATCAGACCCGAGGTCAGCATCCGACATGACGCCTACAATCGTGACATTTTCATCAACACTGACAAGGGCAGAATCCTGAGGCCACTGCTGGTCCTCGACGGTGGAAATATGGTTCTCGCAAAGGAGCACCTCGCTTCGCTTCGCAATCGAGAGATAACCTTCAGAGACCTCGTCAACCAAGGTGTTGTCGAGTGGATTGATGCTGAGGAGGAAGAAGACCTTCTTGTCGCACCCCGGGCATATGACCTACCACCTGTATCCCCCCGGAACAAGCGACCGATGAACCCGGCAAACATCACTTGGCTGAATCTCGGCGAAGAAGGAATCGAGAAGGCTAAACTCCAAGTCAGAGTCCAAATGCCTAACTCCAAGTGGGTTACAGAGACTTTCTCCGTGCCGCTCAACTACTACCAAGAAGACACCGACAAGCTGCGCCGCAAGGAAAAGAAGAGCGGCGATGTTCTACTCTTCACGCATGTCGAGATTGATCCGCAGTTGATTCTCGGAGTTTGCGCCAGCCTAGTACCCTACCCGGAGCACAACTCGACACCGAGAGTCACCGGTGGTACAGCTATGGTGAAGCAGGCTCTAGGGCTTCCTTCGAGCAACAACCGACTCCGCCCAGATACTCGAATGCACGCCCTCGACTACCCTCAACGCTCGATGGTGCAGACTCAGGCGATGGAGACTACCAATTTCATTCAGCGGCCAGGTGGCCAGAACTTCATCGTCGCCATCATGAGCCATCATGGCTACAACATGCAAGACGCCATCATCATGAACCGCGCAAGTATAGAGCGCGCTCTTGGTAGATCCAGCTTCGTGCGCACATACAACGCAGAGCGGAAGAGGTTCCCCGGCGGCCAGGAAGAGGAAATTGAGATTCCCGGCACCGGTCAGGACGAGGTCAAGGGGCGAAAGGACAGCGCCGATTACTCCCACCTTGAGTTCGATGGACTACCTTACCCAGAAACCATGATTACCGGCAAGCACGATGAAGAGCAGACGGTTTTGGTCGGCAAAACAAGCCCGCCCCGGTTCCTCGAAGAGGGCCACGGTGCCTTCATGATGGGCCAGTACAGGCAGGAATCGAGCATGAATGTCCGTCACGGCGAGTCAGGGAATGTCGATCACGTCTTCGTTACTGAGAGCCTTGATGCTGGACGGTTGGTTCGCATCACTCTACGGCAACACCGCATCCCTGAGTTAGGTGACAAGTTCTCATCCCGCCACGGACAGAAGGGGGTTATCGGCCGCCTTGTCGATGCAGAGGACATGCCATTCACGGTCGACGGAGTTGTTCCGGACCTACTCATCAACCCGCACGCGATTCCAAGCCGAATGACCGTCGCCCACATCCTCGAGATGATTGGTGGCAAGGTCGGTTCGATGGAGGGTCGCTTCATCGATGGAACAGCCTTCTCGGGAGAGAAGGAAGATTCGCTCCGCGAGGGCCTCCTGCGCAGCGGCTTCGCTCACACAGGTCGTGAGAGGATGGTCAACGGAGAGACCGGCGAGGAGTACCCCGCCAACATCTTCGTCGGCTGCATCTACTACCAGAAGTTGCATCACATGGTGAGCAGCAAGATTCACGCCCGCAGCCGTGGAAGAGTGCAGATTCTGACCCGCCAGCCGACCGAGGGTCGCGCCCGCCAGGGTGGACTTCGGTTTGGTGAGATGGAGCGTGACTGCCTGATTGCACACGGTGCGTCGATGGTCATCAAGGACAGGCTACTCGACGAGTCGGACGGAGTCAAACTCGCGGTTTGCGCCCAGAGTGGCCATGTCGCCTTCTGGGACTACCGCAGGCGCTGCTATGTCAGCCCTATTCACGGAGAGAGCGCAGAGGTGCACATGGTGCAGACTTCCTACGCCTTCAAGTTGCTACTCGATGAGATGAAGTCGCTCGGTGTCGCTATGAGACTCGAGTTGGAGGACCAGAGGTGATCACATGAAGAAAATGGACAGTTCCAAGATTCCGAAGCGCATATCGGCCATCAAGTTCGGCTTGATGTCCCCCAATGAGATTCGACGCCTCAGTGCAGTCGAAGTCAAGACTGCTGACACCTACAAGGACGACGGACACGCATTCCACCAAGGTCTGATGGACCCCCAAATGGGAGTCATCGAACCGGGTGTGCGATGCAATACCTGCGGCAACAAGCACGACGAATGCCCAAGCCACTTTGGTCACATTCAACTTGAGTTGCCGGTCATTCACTGCGGCTTCACCAACCTCATCAAGACCTCGCTGAAGTCCACTTGCAACACTTGCAACCGAATTCTGTTGCAGGAGCAGGTAGGAACACACCCACTCGATGTCGAGAAGTCCGAGCAAGACTACCATCGAGAGCGTGTAGAGGACATCATCCAAAAGCACGGCCCAGGTTCTCCTGAGTTCAAGAAGGCAATCAAGGATGTTGAGAAGGTCTGCTGCTCA
>CAUZJP010000198.1:0-3336 GCA_963580235.1 Candidatus Thalassarchaeaceae archaeon | reverse complement strand
GTGAAGGCGTATCTCGCAAGAATGGGGCCGAGCCCGGTACCCAACCCACGCGCCGCGAAGAGAATTCCGAGGCCAGCCGCGAAGTTACCCATCCCGATGTCAGCGCCGATTAGCACCAGCATGTAGACCAGTCCACCCCCAAAGAGCCCCCAGAGCGCCTTCGCGGTGATGACTCTCCGCACCCTCGGGGTCGTCCAGATGATGACCAATCCCTCCTTTATCTGGCCAAAACTCGAGGCGATGAACGAGCCCTCCTTCCCCTTGTCCTTGGTCTGTGGAATGTCGATTGTGGCGATGATCGCCGCCGCTACGAGAAATGCAATTGCATCGACGATGAATGCCACTTCGACTCCCTTCGCAGCGACCACGAAGCCGCCGATTGCCGAGCCGATTGCCAGTGAGGCGGACCAGGTCGCCGAGTTCATCGCGTTGGCGGTGAGCAACTCGTTCGGCTTGGTGATGTTCGGCATCGCCGCGTTTTCAGCCGGGATGTAGATGGCGTGGAGCAACATCAACAGGGCGGCGACTCCGTAGACGAACCAGATTTGCTCGCTGTCGTTGATATCGACCCAGAGAAGCGAGGCTACCGCGCCAGCGCTGAGAATATTGGCGAGCACCATCAGCCACTTTCTGCTGTATCGATCGGCGAGAACTCCTGTCAATAGTTGAGGGAAGGCCAGAGCGAACATTCGCAGCATGAACAGGACACCAAGCGCCAGTTCGGAACTGTCGCTCATGGCGTCAATCAGCACGAAGAGGGCAATCGTGTTGAACCACTCACCGAGCATCGAAATTGCATTTCCGACCCAGTAACGACGAAACTTCGGATTGACTTGCAGTAACTCAAAGAATCCGACCTCTCGCTCTTCCATCGAATCTCTCCTCTTGAGCGGAACCTGCAGCGGTCAAAGTCGCCCTTGACCACTCCGCTGAGAACTTTCGCTATCAGTATGTGTGTAGAATCGAAGGCCAACGCTCATGAAGGGCGTGCTTCGACGGACCACGATGGCAGAAGCCCACCTCATCTGGATTGACTGCGAATTCACCGGGCTTGACCCGGCGAGTAATCGCATCATCGAAATTGCAACTATCATAACCGATTCAGATTTGAACATCATTGCAGAGGGACCCAACCTCGCAATCCACCAATCCGACGAGTTGCTAGACACGATGGATGAGTGGAACACCTCGCACCACACAGAGAGCGGCCTTGTTGAGAAAGTCAGGGCGAGCGAGGTCAACGAAGAGGAGGCGGAGCGTCTCACCTTGGAGTTCGTGCAGGAGCATACCAAGTACCGAAAGTCCCCACTTTGCGGCAACACAATCGGCCAAGACCGCCGTTTTATCCGGAAATATCTACCTAATCTCCACGACCATTTTCACTACCGCAGCATCGATGTCTCAACCGTCAAAGAATTGGCCAAACGGTGGAAACCTGCCATTGCCGGCTTCAAAAAAGCAGCCGGACATCGCGCCCTCGATGACATCCGAGAGTCAATAGCAGAACTCGCCCACTTTCGCGAAAATTTCTTTCAAGAGCCTTGAGCCCAGCCGTATGGATAACCGTCGTCGTCGATGAAGATGACATTGATTCCTGTCCCCGAGCGATGGAAGGAAATCAACTCCAGTCCGTGAATGCGATGGCCTGTTGGAGCGATTCCCAAAACGGGCCGCTGTTTTCTCTGCCGCCAACTGCCCCACCCTCTTCGTTCACGAACCGGTGCAACTTCATCCGGCTCAAGCCGACGCCTCACCCCCTCTGCGTCCTCAAACCACGGGAGTGGCCCTTCTGGTGAGAATTGGATACCAAGAATCATGTCAACGCCGAGCGTGTACTGCGCCGCATCCGCGTCCTGCTCCGAGGGGATTGCAACGGCGTTTGGATGGGTGTGTAGCCAGTGGACGAATCTCCCCCCTCTCGACCCCCGTGTTTTGGTGAAGATTCCATCTGTCCACTCCTCTGGAACATGGTGAACCGAGAACGAGTCTCCGCGGTTGACTATTGTCGCGTCCGTGAGCACGAACCCTTCCCCGGCAAACATGTCGGTCTCATGCTCGACACCCTGGTACATCTCGTCGACTTCCGCTATGTGTGGCCGCTTCTGGTCTACGTCCAGTCCGACGAGAATCTCGTCTGGGAGCGACTCCAGCGACCACAGCACGATCTGCTCAAGACACTCCCCGGGCATATGGACGAGTCCGCGATATCCATCGCGATTTTCAAGCGAATCGGCGTTGTACGCCACCATCGCTTTGACTAGCCACTCATCCACCACAGACCTCCCTGCGGCGGTGAATCCTTAACAGGCTTGGCGCTCCATTGCTGCCGGAGGTAGTCCCGTGGCACGGAAGAAGAAGGGGTTCGGGAAGTTCTTAGGCAGTCTTACGGGCAGTGCCTATGACAAGACCATCCGCCAGATTGACAAGGTCGTTGAAGAGACCGAACCCGATGACCTAGGCCGCCAACTGAATGGTCTCGTTAGGTCGGTTAGCGGCTTCTTCAATGAGGGCAACATCTCCGCCGGAGAGCATGATTTACTGCTTGAGGCGATTGAAGAGGTCCACCCTGAGGGGACCACCTTCACGAAGTTAGAATCTGATGACGACGAGTTCTACGATGATGCGAACATGCCCGACGCGCCAGAGTTAGAACTTGGCGGTCCGGTTAATCTCGACGAATTGATGTCTGGTTCAAAAGAAGGACAGGGTTCGTGGGGCAGCGACGAATATGACGATTACAAGCGTAAGATGGCAGAAGAATTCTACCGCGACTCAGACGACGCAATCGCTTCTGGCGACCACGACCGAATGCGCTCTCAAGACCCCGGTCACCGTGTTTACCACGATGTTGAGGAAGAGGCTGAGTCTGTCAAGCGAGCGATCATCGAGGAGCGGGGGGACGAAGTCCCGGCCGAAGAGGCCGACGAGGACCACTACTTCGACGACGATGGAGTCGAGTGGTGGAAGGATGACGACGGACAGTGGTGGTATCGTCCAAAGGGCGAGCAAGATTGGTTTCCCTGGGATGAGTGAGATGATTCGCGCAAGGGCGCTGGCCATTCTTCTCATTCTGCCGCTGCTGATGGTGGTACCCTCGGGCAGCGCCCAAATCTCTCTCGATTGTCCGATTAGCACCCTTTTCGCCGACGGTATCCCCGAGCAAACTCACCTCTCAATGACTCAGAATCCGACTGAAATGCAGGTTTCGTGGGCCACACCCGGGCAGACCGATTCGGAGGTCGAGTATGGCTTGGATGGCGAGTTGGGTGAGAGTGCGTCAGGCAGTTCGGAGTGTTACAACCACGACATGGTGTTTCACACTGCGACGATGACCGG
>CAUZJP010000197.1:0-3339 GCA_963580235.1 Candidatus Thalassarchaeaceae archaeon | reverse complement strand
AGAGTGTCTCTCATGTCGGTGACTTGAGCGAGTTGGTCCTTCTCCTCAGGTGCGTCGGAGACATATGCGCTGTAGTGAGTTTCCTTGTTAGCGGCGACCAAAGTCATGGTCAACATCATGGTCACGATGAGGATTGCGAAGGTGGCTCCGATGATGGTTCCAAAATGGGCTGTAGGTCCTTCCTTTTCCGCCATCCAAAGAGCACCCCATTAGTTCCTAAACCGGTATAGCCGGACACATGCTAACTGTTGCAATGACGTTATGCAAATATAGGTTGGGGCAGTCCGATTGCATGGAAAGTGGGAGTTTCAAGAGTGGCCTTTCAGTATCATTCCCACCCGGCGTGCAAAAGCGATGATATTTCGTGACGGAAAAGTAACATCACCTGCGCCGAATCAAAGCGGCTCCTAGAAGCCCGATAATCGCCACCCAGGCGGGTAGTGGCGCCCAGTTGCTACTGGTCACCTCATCATCACCGTTGGAGCTGCCTCCGCCGCCACTCGACCCACTTCCAGAACCACTACCGCCGAGCGGCTCCATCACGACTTGCAGCGATGAGTCATCGTCGTCAGCAGTAGCGGCGATTCCGTTGTCCATATCTCCTTGCGACTGAATCGAGATTTCGACGATACAGGTCTTGTCTGGGTGGCTCTCAGACGAGGTCAGGTTGATATCACCAGAAATCGATTGGTTTCGCCCAATTGCGACTCCCTCCAAAGACTCGCCACCTGAGGCCTCGAGCAGAGGGCAGGTGTCGGTGATTGTTACCTTGTAGACCGAATCACCATCATTGCCATCGTTTGTCACAGTGGCGGTGAGGAAGGTTGTGGTACCGGCGTTCATAGGTCCGGTCGGCTCTGCGAGTTCAACGCTCAAATCGACAACCCGCGGGATAATCAGGTCGACCTCATCACTCCGCATGTCCGCACCTGGTGCTGGAATCGGGCCATAGGCAGTAAGTCGCCCTTCGACTTCAACGGAATCTCGACTTCCAGAATCAAAGGCTCGCACATCGATGCCCTTCACGGTGAAGTCAAATGTCTCGTTGTCCCCAGGCGACACATCGACGGATTCTGTTCCGGTCACGCTCGCATCAAACGGGAGGACATATTCGATTTCGACAGTAATTGGGTTTACGAGGTTGTCGTTGCGCACCCAGAACTCTAGTGTGACTTCCCCAGCCAAATTGATGTTGAACTCTGACGGCATGTCCTCTTCGACCACAATCCCCATCTCCCAGCCAATCGGTGGGTCGTCGTCCTGCGCGAGCACGTTAGGGAAGCCCAACAAAAGGAAAGAGGCGAGGAACAGAGCGAGTACGCTGCGCTTCACATTCATCTTGAGTCGACCCCCCTTGTTCAATTCGCCGATGAAATGTCCTGTAACTTAGAGAGCGCCCGTTTGGCAAGAACGCGCACCATCTTTCGTCTGTAATTCGGTGGGAAATAGGTGTTGTTTACCGGGGCCACGGCCTTTCGTATCGAGTCCGCCAATCCTGCGACGGAATCCGCCCCACTCCATGCAGCGCGCGCCTCATCTGCCTCCTCTTGATGCAATTTAGGAATGGATTCCAATCCGGTTGTCGCCACTCTCAGGTCGAGCAACCTGCCGCCTGCGACGCGCCAAGCCGCTGCCACACCAGCTTCGGGAAAGTCCCAGGATTCTCGCAGACAGAGTTTCTGGTACGCCCCGTCAAGGCCGGAAGCCTCCTCAGGTAGGGTGACGTGGGTCACCATCTCACCGGGTTCCAGAGAGTTGCGGGTAATGCCATCTTCTTGGAAGAATTCAGAGAGCGGCATCTCGCGTGTACCACTTGAGGAGGCCAGGTGTACCGTCGCGCCCAAGCACATCAGTGCTGGAGCGAGGTCCGCTTGGTAGGTTGCGACGCAGAGCGTGTTCTGGTTTGGGATGACACGGCAGTCGGCTCCGGTCCCGCAGTCGCATTTGTAGCACCAGTCGATGGATTCCCGCCACTCCTCACCTTGATTGAACCAGAAGCATCGGGTGTCGAGACAGAGGTTGCCACCGACGGTCCCCGATCGTCGAATCATGACCGATGCGATGCTCGAAGCGGCAGCCTTGACCAGTGAGTGAGTATCTTCCGACTCAACGAGGTCATTGAGCCGTACCATCGCTCCGATGTGGGTTGGTGTAAGAGCTGACAACTCGGCGACATTCGCCAATGAGATTACATTCGGCTTGTGGTTGATGTGCCACTTGTAGTTCGGCAGAAGGTCGGTTCCACCGGCTACCCAATCGAATTCGGAGTCGGACTCCTGAAGTTGGCCGGCGATTGCGAGCGCCTCGTCTAGGCTGTCCGGCATGTGCAGGGTGAATGGCGGCATCCTCACTTTGAATCACCTCGGTGGCGGCGTTCAGTGTGCTTCCAGGCCGAGCCGGCAAGCCGTGGTGCAGCCAAGTATCCCTCTGTGGGGAGGATTGCGACTTCCCAGCGGCTATCCTGTTCATCGCCTGCGATTGTCGGATCAAGTCCGAACAGGGCGCCGTTGTGGTACTCTTCGCGAGCGTCGTCGAGCCACCTTGAGAGGTCCCTCTCAGCGTGTTCCTCGGCTCGCCTCTCGAGAGTCGACTGGAGTTCGGAGTGGGTTAGACGTGGACTCGGAAGGTCGAGCGGGTCATCGATATCGAGTTTCTTGCAGAGTGCTGCAATTTGCCTGTGCATCCTGTCTGGTGTGATTGGCAACTCACTCACACGAACTCCTATGGCGTCGTAGACCGCGTTGCAGACAGCTGGTAGAATCGGAAGGAGCGGGCCCTCGCCAGCCTCCTTTGCACCGAACGGCCCTTCCGGGTCGTTACTCTCAACGATGATTGGAACAACCTCTGGCATTTCGTGGACGGTTGGAATCTTGTAATCGAGCAGATTTGCATTCAGCAGATGGCCGCTGCGACCATACTTCATCTCCTCAGAGAGGACCTGGCCCATTCCCATATGGCAACTACCGATTATCTGGCCTTTGACCGCTAGCGGATTCAATGCCTTTCCACAGTCGTGAGCAGCCCACACCTTGAGCACCTTGGTCTGCCCGGTTTCGGGGTCAACCTTCACCTCTGCAGCGTATGCTGAGAAGGAATATGCGGGTGCAAGCCCTGCTGCTGCCCCTTTGTGCATTCGCCCCATAGGTGGCGTTCTATAGGCGCCGGAGGCGACCAGCGCACCCCGCTCCTCCTGGGCTTTGTGCAGCGCTTCGAGATATGAGACTCCGACCGCTGGGTTCAACTTGTCGTATATTCGGCGGTCACCAACAATCAGGTGTTTTTCGTCAGCTCCGGTGATTGCCGCGGTCGCGCTTACGAGTTCTTCGCGGATTTGCATCG
>CAUZJP010000196.1:0-3342 GCA_963580235.1 Candidatus Thalassarchaeaceae archaeon | reverse complement strand
CCGGGCGAGCAGTCATCATATCACCCCGATATGTGAGAGGTCATGCTAGTCACACCCTCATCTTGTAGATGTAGAAGTCCGCTACCGATTGATCAGGATAGATGTTGTCAATCTTTTCAATGAATTTCCATCCATTGACATTCTCTTCTACCCAAGTTGTGAATTTCCTATTTCGGCAATGTACGGTACCGTCCCCAAACGGCTCTTCGGAGTCACTTGAGTAAATGATAACCCAATCACTAGCCATCTGGAAGAGGTGTGTCATGTAGGTGTGAAAAATTTCATCTTCCACAAGATGGAATATAATGTCAAGCGACAATGCGAGTTCACTTAGTGATTCACCCCCATAATCATCAGACGAATAATGCCTAAACGTTTTCGTTTCATCACCGCCAAATTTCTTTTCACAAATTTCGATAGCGGTTTCGGAAACATCCAATCCAAGGTATCGTGGCATTTTCAACAAACTTAGTTGATTTCCATCACCACAACCGAGTTCTATCACACCCCCAACCCCATGGCTAGTGACGAAGTCATTGATGACCTTCGCCTTGAACTCAGCCAAATCACCATACGAACCATCTCCAGAGGTACCACCCGTGGCGTACCTTCTTTCCCAATATTCAGTGGACCCCGGGAATGGGCTGTTTCGATAGCGGAATCTGAGAAACGCTCTCTTGAATCGCCCAATCATCTGATATCCTCAATTTTCAATCGCACTGCTCGGAGGCCCGGAGAGCGCGTGTTTTAGCCTACCGTAATCTAGGCTACCCAATTTTCCCATATCGACGGCTTCATGACAGGGCGGCACCCCTTGGCGGTCGCGGTGAGGGTATGGTAGACGGCGGCGAACTCCAACAGATGGCGCAACTCGTCGAGTTGAACCGCCTGAAGTTGGAGCGCCTCGGCGAACAGATTCAGCGATTGAACGCTGCTGTGGACGATCACCGAGAGGTACTCGTCGGCCTGAAGGCACTCTCAGAGGATGGCGGCGCCAAGACGATGGTTCCACTCGGCGCGGGCATCCAGTTGGTCGTTGACCGGCCGGAGGATGGTGGAGTTGTGATGGACATCGGCTCTGGGGTCCAAGCGGAGCGTTCGATAACAGAAGCGATTACGATGCTCGAAAAGAGATCAGGGGACATTGAACAACTTGTCGCCACGCTTCAGTCCGAGTTTGACGAGACCGAGGGCCAAGTGGCAGAACTGGCTCAAACCTTCAACCAAAGGGTCGCACAACTTCAGGCAGTAGCCAAGCAGGATGAATCCGATGAAGAGGTGGAGGATAAATCAGGCCCCACCAAAAAGAAGAGACGCCGTTCAATTGGCGGCGAGTTAACACTCGATGACTGAGGTTTCAACATGGGATTCTTCGACAGGTTTCGCAAGCGTGTCACTGAGGTAGCCGAGGGAGCTAATGTTGAGGAATTGACCGCGGAGGAGAATACCGATGAGGCCGCAGAGGCGTTGGCTGAGAAGGGGCGAATCGAAGCGGAACGGGCGGCGGCCGAAGCAGATGCCGCCGACCCAATAGGAGGTGAAACAGATCCCGAACCTTCTGATGAGGATTGGGAAGACCTCAGCGAACTCGACGCAATCGAAGAGACTACCGAAGCCGAAGAGGAGTGGGACGACTGGGATGACGAACCAGTCGCCGAGCCGATCGACCCCACTCTCGAAAAGAAGGATCGGAAGCGGCTTGAAAAAGAGCGCCGCGAAGCCGAGAAGGAGCGAAAGCGACTGAAGAAGGCCGGCTTTGATGTCGACCAAGAAGTTCGTCCTGACGGCTCAAAGGTGGACCTTCACATTATGCGTTCGACGACAGGCCGGAAACTCGTCGAGGTGAAGAGCGCACCACGCGGCTCCAGCGGGCCCACTAAGGTCGAAACCGAGACCGGGAAGAGCCTGGATATCGACCTTGGGGGAGGTGTTGTATCCAAGGGTGGTAGAGTGATCAAAGAGGGGGCCGCATTGGAAGTACTTCTCGAAGAACTGGAATTGGTGATGCTTGAGTCAGACATGGGTCGAGCAAGCATTGACGAGGTAATCAACGCACTTAGGAGTGAATTGGTCGGTAGCAGGCTTCGCAGAGGTGCAGACCTCTCGAAAGTCGTGGAAGCATCTCTCAAGAGAGCGATTCGGACACTTCTGAATGTTGGTTACTGGGACTTCGACGCCACAGTCGAGAGTTTGATAGAAGCGGGTGACTTGCCCGTCATCATCATGATGGTAGGAGTCAATGGCACTGGTAAAACGACGACCACCGCAAAAATAGCACATCGTCTGAAGAAGAAGGGCCGGCGGGTGGTACTCGCCGCATCAGACACCTTCCGCGCTGGAGCAATCGACCAGTTGGAGACTCACGCCGAGCGCCTTGACATTCGTTGCATCAGCAGTCAACGAGGGGGGGATTCTGCAGCCATCGCGAGAGACGCCATCGAGCACGCGAAGGCCCGTCGAATGGATGTTGTAATCGTCGACACTGCGGGAAGAATGCAGAACAAGGCGAACTTGATGGAGGAATTGAGGAAGGTGCACAGAGTGACAAGACCGCACCTTGTTCTCTTCGTGGGTGACGCATTGGCTGGAAACGACGCGGTAGATCAGGCGGTTGAGTTCCAAAGGATGCTGAAGTTCGACGGTGCTGTTCTGTGCAAACTAGACACCGACGCCAAGGGGGGCGCCGCCCTCTCAATCTCCCATGCCACGAATCGCCCAATCGTGCTCGCCGGCATCGGCCAAGGCTACGACGACCTCAAGCAATTCGACCCCGACTGGCTAATCGATGAGGTGTTCTCTTGAGCGACGATTTCCTACAGAGTGAAGAGAGTCAGCAGTTCTTCGGCTTGGTCCAAATGCTACAGCGCTCGGCGATGGTGGCGATGGGTCTGTTGCCCGACCAAGAAGGAAAGTTCAGCGTTAATCTCGCAGAGGCGAAGGCTGCTATCGACTTGGTCTCAGTCCTGCAGAAGAGAACAGAGGGGAACCTTGTCGACGAAATGGAATCAAAGTTCCTCCAAGGGATAGTAACGGAACTCCGCATGAAGTTCGTCCAAGCGCCGCGCGAGACGGCTAAGATGGAGGCCGAGGAGAAGGATGCCGAGGAGCTTAAACAGATATTCACCGAACCCACAACCGCGCCGGTGGACACGGTGGTCGACGACTCAGAGGAGTAAGCACCCACTACCGTTCTGCACCGGCCGGCGCTTCTCCCCCCACGCACCGCTCGATTGATGAGCGGGTGCAGGTTGGACGGAGTTGGAGGGGAGTCCATGGTCCGTGTTGGAGAGGTTACAGACGACGAGGCGCCAGTCGCTCTGCTCGTCGACAATAATCAGATGG
>CAUZJP010000195.1:0-3366 GCA_963580235.1 Candidatus Thalassarchaeaceae archaeon | reverse complement strand
CATGTTGGCTTGGCAATCACAGGCAGAGCAAGAGTCAGTGGAAGAAGATGGAAGGGGCTCACCCTAACGGTTTCGTCGAACATGACGACGGCGACGACGATTGGCTCGAGGAAGCTTGGGAGATGGAAGAGGAAGAATACTGGGATGAAGAAGAGTTGTTGCACGCTCCTCCCACCCCGGAAGATCCAGAGGATAGGGGTCTCACCCTACCTCAACTGCCGTGGTGTACGCCCGAAGTATCCCCGCCGGAAGAGGAGGATGAGTCCGACATGTCAGTTTGGAGAATGGTCGCCGATGCACTCGGTGAGAGGATGGAGGGGTGAAGTCCAGCCGTTCAGATGCCGGCCACTTTACAGTTGATTGATTGGAGGTATTGAGATGAATGAGTGTATCATTTGCAGTGGTGAAGTTGACGAAAAGGATTCTGGTTGGTGCGAAACATGCGCCAAATTCGCTCCCCTCCTAGTTGGTTCTGACTTCAAGGCACGGCCCAGTTACGAAGACCGCCAGGCGCTTGGAAAATTATTGGCCCCGGACCGCGGCAGAACAGCCCAAGCTCGATGGCGTGCATTCCTCAAAGCACACGACGAGGCCGATGTTGCATGGGCCTTCATGCCAGAGGAGGGGGGGCATCCCTTCACCGACCCGTTTCCAATTGACGATGAAGTCATCGAATCGGGTCTCCGGCACCTGCGAGAAACGCTGTGCAGCCGCCAAAAACCGACTCAACAGGTCGCCAACCACCTCTTGCAGAGAGGGATTCCACTCGGCAACGGGCATTGGATTTCTAGACTGAACGACTACTGGGCGTATGACGGCCATCCACTTCTCTATCGTGTCCCTCATGAACACCTCATCAGGGTTCTCACGGGAACCGCGGGTGAAAGAGAGCAGGCGGCGGAATGTGATTGGCCGAAGTTGCTGATGACGTTGTCCATCGTCGCCTATGTTCACCCTGGCCGAGGCCATGGTAGGTTCGACCATCGGCACGAGATGGTCTACGGGCAAGATGACAACGAGTTCATCTTGCGGCGCAGACATCAGGAGAGGCCAGAATTGTTTGAAGGCGCTCGTCTGTTCATGGCGTGGGTCAACTGGATTCGTGAATCCATCAGAACCGGCTTTGTCGATGAAGGGGCGGGGGCGCCGATTGGCGGTGGCCACCGCGCCTTGGCGAGATGGCATCGGCGTCGTATGAGACTGGCGGAGATTAATGAGCATCAGATTGGTGACGGTGGTTTTCAATGGGAGGAGTTACTGCCTCTGGGTCTGCCTTGGGTGAGCCGTTGGAATGAGCTCCTTGGTGAGGGTGACCATGTTTCACAGGTTAGCAGATGGGGCGGCCGCTCACTATCAGTGCGTAAGGGCAAGGTGCACTTGAGGGTGATAAAGGAGGGCCATTGGATTTGGACGCCACTTCCCCCTTGGCCCAAACTGTGGGCATTGCTCGTCAGTTGGGCACTCTCTCCGCCAGAGTCAGATGAGCATCGACATCTGAGAGCGTTGCAGTGGGGTTGGCATGATGGGGATGGCGAACTGATGCCTTCTGCACCTGACAGAAGGGCGCTCCGCCTTCTGAAGGAAGTTTGCGAGGGAAATGAAAGACTGACACTGTCATCGGGCGGAGGGAACATTTTCGTGCAAGGAACATCAGGGATGTTCTACTCGGTAGCAGCAGGACCGGGCGTTCATGGAGCCCGCTTCCGGGTCCACGGTGGAGCCCACTTGGAGGCGATACGGGATGGAAGAGGCGAACCTCTCTGCATACACGAGGAGAGATCAGGGCCTAGGTTACCTGTCGGCGATGTGCTCGTCACCGTGGTATTGAGTTTGATTGACGACCTGCGCTCCAGCGAAAATCTCGGGCCGTTACACACCTTCATCGCTCGAAACATACCTCAAGCGCATCAACAGGAAGAGGACAACCCCCCCTGGTTGAGGCTACAGAGACAGAGATTCAGGCACCCTGGCAGAGGCCGCTGGTTGCGAATCTTTCCGCGGCTCTACGACGCACTGGTCCACATGCCACTCGGTACGATAATGAGAGTCCCACGTGAGACGCCTTGCTACATTACCGTGGATGGGGCGATGTTCGGTGTCCACTTGAATGATGATGACGAACTTGAATTGTCTGAGGGGCTGTTCAGGCTCACCGGCTGGCGGCAAGAGGCGGCGGACGACGAAGCCGGAAATCGGGTTTGGCAGAGAATGGAAGCACCGGTCGAGAGGGTGCGCCGAAATCTGGTTGAACTTCTCGGTCCATTTGAGAGGCGTCACGGCCGCCCGGGCGACCCCCCATGGTGGAACATGTTTAGAAATCCAATCGAACCGAACAACTTGCCAATCGAAGTACCAGAGCGCTTCAACCACATCTTCGGAGAAGAGGAATTCTGACAATTCCGGTTGAATCGCCAAACCGTTGCATTGACACACTTTGCCTATGTGCCACGCTCGATGATGCGGACCCACACCACTCCCATTCTGTGCGTGCTACTCCTGCTTTCGCTCATCCCAAGCGCGCTCGCCATCCCCACAGCAGTCGATTCGGGTGAGGTTGAGCAAGGGGTGTTTGGCGGCCTCACAGTACTCGCTTCCAACCAGACCGCTGGCGAAGCGTCCTCCAATCTGGCCTCACTGCCCGACATCGCAGAGGTCTACACCGCGACTTGGTGTGAGAACTGTGTGGATGTGGAGGAGGGGTTGGAAACGACTGTGGCAAACAACGACGAATCGACAGTCCAACTGATGTTCCACCGTTCGATAAATGAGATTGAGGATCCATTCGGAACTCTTGAGGGCGACCAGCGTTGGGAGGCTAGGTATGGTGCTGCATCGGTACAGGCAGTCGGATTGATGCGCGCGCCACCGTCGATCATCGTGAACGGCGAAATCATGCATGCTGGGTCGGGCGGTGGTGACGGGGACTCCCTTGTGCCAATCTACGCCGCCTCGTTTGAGAGTGACACCGAGTTTGGCGGCGCCGCGGGAACCTCGTATCTCTCTTGGTCGAGCGAGGACGGGGTGACTGGCACGGTGAATTGGTCTCTCTCCTTGGATGATGGACAGGGCCGTTTGTTCGACTCACTGCTCTTCGTGGTTGAGGATTCAGCGATATTTGAGGAGGGTTCGAATGGAATAGGAGACTACCTCCATGTCGTCCGAGCGATCCACACACTTAGCGGCAACTCGGGTGAGTTGGTGGTCACATTGCCGGAGGCGTGGGATGGCGAAGACCTCTCCCTCGTTCTTCTCCATCAGTGGCAGGCCCCTCCGTCCAACGATGAGGGCCCTGAAACCTCCTCACCCTTGGGCGGCAATCCAGCGGCAGGGGTGGTCAGCTCGGTGTTGGTTTTTCTGGCTGCCGCT
>CAUZJP010000194.1:0-3377 GCA_963580235.1 Candidatus Thalassarchaeaceae archaeon | reverse complement strand
TATCTGCCCTGCTCTGTTGCAATGTGCGGACTATGCATGGTCGGCGACAGGCTAACCTGCGTTGACGGCCCGGTCATGGAAGGCGACTGGTTACTCAAACAAGCCGACTTCGGGGCGGCCCACTAACGGATAGAGCACCTCGCTGATAGGAAGCACCCTTAACCACGCCACTTTCAGGGGTTACCATGGCACTCAGCCGGCGCAACCGCCTGCTCGTCCTCGGCCTATTCGTCGTGGTCGCCCTCAGCCTAGTCCTGCTTGGCAATGAACCCGAGATTCAGTACAGCGTCGACGAAGTGATGGGAGCACCGGCGGAGCATTCCGGGGATGTCCACCTACGCGGCACCGTCATCATCGACTCCTACGACCCGGCAACCCGCCAATTCACCCTCGGGGGAGGGGTCCACAACCTGACCATCGACGCCTCGAGCAGCGCCATTCCACCAGCCTTCGAAGAGGGCAGGGTAGTCGCCATCAAGGGGGAGCTCAGCCAGGTCGGCGACGAGTGGCGCCTGTTGGCGAGCGAAATCATCACCGGCTGCCCCTCAAAGTACGAAGCGGAATAGGAAATAGTGCCTGAACAACCCTAATACTCAGTTAGTGATACACCAATCATGGATGGCCATCTCTCTCAACCGGGAGATTCCCGCCAGCAGTACATCCCCGTCTCACGCGCCAAGGTCAAGGATGCTGTATTCCAACTCGAAGGCATTGGAAGTCAAACTCGCGATGGTTTGCGAAAATTCAGTCAGATGCTCGAGGCCATTTGGCATCACTCGACTCATCAAGGTCTTGAGAATCTGAAGCGGCTCTACGAGATGATGGACCCTGACCAAGACGGAGTCCCCGACACCACGGGTAGTGATGAATTCCTCGTGACACTTGACGATAACCTAGTCGATGGCAATTGGGAGGAGGTCAGCGACGAGGAGATGCAGGAAGCCCTTGAAGGCGAGGATGTCTTTCCGATCAGCCTCGATGTTCGATTTGACGAATTCGTCACTATGAAATTGTACAAGTTGGGCGAGGTAACAATTGAAGATGAGCGCACATCCATGTTTGGAATGAAAAAGGAAGCCGTCATCATCGAGGCTTTCGATCGCATCATTCAGATTCTTGAATTCCATGATGAATCATGGTTCATGGAACGAAAGCGAATGAAGCACTACCAGGGTGACGAAGGCAGGGGGTTACACATCAGACTGTTCAAGACAGTCCCAAAACTCGACCTTGAGACCATCTTTCCTAACACCTCTCCGATGATGCGAGGTGTGGACAAAATCAAGATTGGAGCACCATTGATTGGAGGTCTTGTCACTGTGGCTATGAAGTTCGGACCAATATTGATTGGAGCAAGTTCCGGTGACACCTCTCTCTCCGTAATCGGCGGTCTTTGTGCGGCACTTGGAACCTATATGATGAAGACATGGATGTCTTACCAAAAAACAAGGGAAAAGTACCAGACTCAGGTCTCTAAAGACCTCTACTTCAAGGGACAGGCAAACAACGCTGCTGTCCTCAACATGATTGTAGATTTAGGTGAGGAACAGGAGGTGAAGGAGGCGCTTCTTGCCTACACCTTTCTCCTTGTCGAGAAGGACAAAGGGTACAATGAAGAGCGGTTAGATGACCGCATTGAGAAGTGGTTGCTTGACACTTTCAATCGAGATGTCGACTTTGAGGTTGATGACGCCCTCGCCAAGTTGGAGAACATGCGACTTCTACACACCGCTGAGGACGGAACCCTGTCGGTAACCTCAGTCGAGAAGTCACTTACGATTCTTGATGAGTACTGGGACAACATCTACGACTACTGATTTCCCATGTTAAGGAAGCGTCCGCCCTTGGCGTTGGGTTCAAATGGGCTGACAGGCGCCCTGTAGTCGGGCTAGGAGGGGAGTTGGCGTTCCCTGTATCACAAATCGCAACTGGTGGTCCGAACGCCCGGGGGCGGCGCAAACGAGCCGTGGACGAAGCAACCGTGGACTATGATACCTCGCCCCCAAGTGACTCAGGTTGGTGTAAACGGAATCCGGAGGGAGTCTGCTAGTACCGCAAGCTGGGGGATAAGGCCAGGCCAGGAATGGAGCAGCCCAACCCGGAGCCTAGGGTGCCTTGGGGACCCGGGGTTGAGAAGACGGGGGCATTCTCGGACGCGGATACGAGTGCCCACCCTGGGCTCGCCCACTCCTAACTCAACCAACGTAGTACGGCCTCCAGACTGAGCCCGAGGATTCCCGATATCACCGCTGGCGACCATCCGAGTTGTCGCATCCTGCGGACCTCCTGCTGCATCTTGCAGCGTGGCAGCCCATCCTCACCGTCCCTGACATG
Source organism: Candidatus Thalassarchaeaceae archaeon (assembly GCA_963580235.1). Taxonomy (GTDB): domain Archaea; phylum Thermoplasmatota; class Poseidoniia; order Poseidoniales; family Thalassarchaeaceae; genus MGIIb-Q1. The sequence goes on along the minus strand of CAUZJP010000194.1, from coordinate 1,043 downwards.
GAAGTTCTCACAGAACCTTCTGTCGCACTCCTCGTGGCATCGTAGGCACCTCTGGCGGGTCATGGCGCCCGACGACGGAGAGGAAGCGACTTGGTCAGCCACCACAGGAGGCGGAGGGTGTCTGGAAACTGTTCAGATGTCAAAGATGACCTGAGCGACCCAACCGGGGCCCTCGAAGGTGGGTATGTCTGGCTCAGCACCGGGGAACTCCACACCCGGTGGGACTTCGTGGAAGATTAGCTCATGGCGGGTGACTGCCTTGATCTCGACCTCTCTCTCCACTTCGTCTGCATTGACATAGGATACCTGGAAGTCGAAGTTGTTCGGCCCTATCTGGACCTGCGAATCGACCAGCCAGCGCCCTTCGACTTCGGCTTGGTAGAGCACTTCCTCGAGCCATTTCACAAGAGTTCGGTCCAACTCCCCCTGCCGCTCAACACTCCATTGTCCGGTCTTCCTGACTAGACCCCCCAACGCTTCGGCCCCAGATTCGGACAGGAGAATGGACTGCATGCCTCGGGTCGCCTCGATGATGACCGCTTCGGGTGAGGGGCCAAAGGCGCGTAGGCCAATGTCAGCCGTGGTCGGTAGTATCCACCAACTCATCGCCTCACCTCTCTGATATCTGGAGTTGCCAGGCGAGTTCGTCCAGACGGGTTGAGAGGGTCTTTCGGTCGAGGACTTCAAAACTCGCCTCGGCGGCTAGAATGCATTCACAGGCGGCGTTTGCGAGGCGTGCGCCTGCGGCGAGAGAGCGCCCGTTGCTGAGGGCGGCTGCAAGCGCTGTGGCTGCGGCGTCGTGCAAGCCGATGAGTTGCTTTGGGGCATCTACGAGGCAGGGAAGTTTGAGCGGTGGGTCATCCCTATGGTAGAGTGTGACACCATGTTCGCCGCCTAGAACGAGCATCGCCTGCCATTCGTTCTCGGCGATGAAGTGAGCAGCGGTTTCCTCCGCCGTGGAAAGATTGTTCCTGCGGCGGAGAAGTTCTAGCCCCCGAATCTCGAAGAGGGCGACGGTCGCTCCGACCGTCCGGTGAAGTCCG
>CAUZJP010000193.1:0-3382 GCA_963580235.1 Candidatus Thalassarchaeaceae archaeon | reverse complement strand
CGACGAATTCCAATTCGTCCAGAACTCGCCGAGGTCCAATGCCTCGTCGATTTGGAGAATGATTGAATCGTCGATGTTTCCGGCGTTCTCCACCGGGATGTCAACATCGACCGTCTGATTCGGCTCTATGGCGATCAGCCCACGGTCGCCGACCGCCCCGACATCAAGCGCCGGCAGATAGAGCGGAGCGACTGACAGCAGCAGCGTGACTGTCGTCGACTCGTTCGCATCGTCGCTCCGCACCACCGTCACGTCGACCTGCCCATTGGCACCCAACGCTGCCCCCGAGGCCAAGCGAACGACCAAGATGGTACTGTCCGACTGGGTCGGGAAGACTGGGCCGAGGGAGGATTCAGCGAGTGTCACATTCCACTCCGGAGGCAGGAAGGTGGTGTCCAGCGAGAGGTTGTAGGAACGGGTGTACATCAGGTTGTCATTAGTCACCGTCAGCGAGAGGTTTGCCGCGGTTCCCGGCACCAGATACTCGTGTTGTGACGATAGCGAGACCTCGATTTCCTCACTCGCAGCGACCGGCGGAGCCATCAGCGGCAGCAATACCGCGCTGAACATTAGAATCGCAAACGTTAGGCTCGGGGTTCGACTCACGACTTCGCCTCGTAGAGGCGTGAGTCGGAAATCACCTATAACAACGGCGCGGCTGAAGGCTGAGGAACTGAATCAATTTCAACCGTCACGGAGCATTGCCAGTTTGGCCTCATCCAGTTGTTCCCACGGGAAGAATCCCTCGTCTCGCGGGAGACGTCCGAAGTGACCTCCAGCAGCGCTAGGTGAGTAGATTGGTCGAGTCAATTCAAGTGAACTGATGATGACACTCGGCCTGAAGTCGAAGGTGGCGCGAACCCGCTCGGCGATGTCACCGTCGGAGAGCCCGCCGTTGGCGGTCCCGAATGTGTCGATGGTGACATTCATCGGCTCGGGAACGCCGATTGCATATGCCAACTGAATCTCGCAGCGGGTCGCCATACCTGCAGCGACGACATGCTTCGCAGCCCACCTTGCGGCATAGGCTGCTGAGCGGTCGACCTTGGACGGGTCCTTGCCACTGAATGCACCACCGCCGTGACGCCCCATGCCGCCGTAAGTGTCGACGATGATCTTGCGACCGGTGATTCCGGCGTCTCCGTGAGGCCCGCCAATCACGAAGCGTCCGGTTCCGTTCACGATGTAGCGCGTCCTACCCTCGATGATAAGTTCCTTGGGAATTACTGGCATTATGACATGTCGCTTGATCTGCTCCTCGATGAATTCTTTCTCCTCATCCTCGTTGCTGATGTCTGGATAGTCGTCCGAGAGCACCATGTCAGCGTGTTGAGTCGCTATCACCACAGTGTGAATCCATTCTGGAGAACCGTCATCGTCGTAGACGACGGTGACCTGACTCTTACCATCGGGATAGACCCATGGAAGTTGCAGGACCTCGCCGGTTCCCTCGTCAACGATGCCTTCTCTAACCTGCTTCAGCCGACGGGTCAGAATCTGCGACAATAGTGCGGGCAGTGGCATGTAAGTGCCTTTCAGTCCATCGAATCCCTCACTCTCATCACAGGCGTAGCCGAACATCATCCCTTGGTCTCCGGCGCCTTGGTCCTCATCTCTGTCCACCCCTCTCGCAATGTCCCTCGACTGAGTCGTGATGTGGACATGGACCCTGCAGGTCTCACGGTTGTTGGCGTCCATCCCCGTTGCCTGATGTGTGTACCCTATGGCCGCCGCAGCATTCCTGGCAATCTCTTCAAGTTGCTCTTCGCTGATTCCGCCGGCCACGGTAATCTCCCCAGCGAGCACGATGAAGCTGTCCTTGTGAGTGCCCTTCACGAGAGTTTCACAAGCCACGCGAGCATCGGGGTCTTGGGCGAGGCAGGCATCTACCACGGCATCCGAGATTCCGTCGCACAACTTGTCGGGGTGGCCACAGGTGACCGACTCGGAGGTGAACACATAACCCCCATTCGCCATGAAATCCGAGGGGAACCGCGTCGCCTAAGAACCTCACCCACGAACAAGGTCAAGCCCTTTGAAGGACTCTTTCAAAGTGGGCGAGACCCGATACATGAGTGCTGACAGATGAGCGACACCGCTCCAACCAATCACAATCGCTCGATGCGCCCAGCGCAAACTGCCGCTCCACTCAAATCTCCGACCGACTCAAACCGCTGTTGTAACCGCTGCATAATGACGAGAGCCTCTGCTGAACTGACCAGCGCTGCGTATTGGAAGCCGATGTGACCAATCGTTGGGAGTGGGCAGCCGAATTCCCACGCTGACTCGAGAAGGCGCCGGTGCTCATCCTCACCAAGCACCGGGTTTCGCACATGTGCAAGTGTCAGTTCGCCGAAAAGAAGCGAGTGGGGTTGTCTGGACTGAGGCCCGATTTCACCTAACGCCTGTTCGACCTCCAGCGGAACCGGCCATCCCAACCCGGTCTGATTGGCGACGCGGCACTGAAGGCGAGACCTGTTCGCCGACCACAACGCCTGTCGAAGGGCATCAGCACCTGGCAAGGTCTCTGGAATATCTGTGAGGGTGGGCGTTCTACCGCGCCGCAATTCCTCCTCTGCAAGACGGAGTTTCACTTCCGGATTATTCCCATCCAAGGCGCCGAGAAGTTCTGACGCCACCTCGGGTGATTTCCCAAGTAGCGCATCGAAGAGCATCAGGCTCGCATCCAGCCGCTCCGCATCATCCCGAATCGAAGACACGGCCTCGATGATGGACGAGGGTGACTCCAATGGTGCTCCCAAACTCGCCGCCGCAAGATGGCAGCGCGCTTCGCCGGCGGCGTTCCCCCGTTTTCTGTGAAGGTCAGCAGCTCTGCCAAGGTGGTCGATGGCCGCATGAATGTCACCTTGGCTCCTGCGAAGCTCGGCCAATTCCAAATGGAGGCCAATCGCTTCTGATGAAAGATCGGCCTCGCCACCCTCGGTAGTCACCTCGGGCGGGTGCTCGAGAAGAGGAAGTCCGTCATGCAACTCAGCGGTTCGGAGCAATTCAGCCATCGCAAGCGCATCTGGCACTTTTCTCGCACCGCCCCTCTCCCAGCGGTCGACCAGCGAGCGAATATCGACCTGTTCAAGAGTACCCTCCTTGCCATGGGTGAGAACTTCCGCCGACTCGATGTCATCGATGAGGTCACTCACCTTGTCGATTCCATTTTCAGAAAGTGAATAGGCGGTCACCCGGCGTCTCTCTCCGACTACACGCCGGCGCCGATGAGTCAGCAGATTCTCTTCGATTAGTTCATTCAAGGCGCGCGAAACATGCGATTGAGCCATCCCCAAACGCTGCATCAATCCCGCTTGGCTGAACCTCCGAGGCAACTCGTATTGGTCTTCAAAAGTGGGGGCGTCAGCCAGAGCCAACA
>CAUZJP010000192.1:0-3400 GCA_963580235.1 Candidatus Thalassarchaeaceae archaeon | reverse complement strand
CACATAGATGTTTGAGGCGTCGTATCCAAGGTAGAATGAATCGATGTCCATGGTTCCGCCATCCACGGACGAAGCGTCGTACTTTGCCGCGCCATCCCACTCGCCGGGTAACGCAATGCCGTCTATCATCGGCTCAATGGTGCCAGAATAGGGGATTTCGGGGACTGCCGGATTGGTCCACAGGTCCTGGAGATAGGGAGGGAGTTCCAACCCGATGGCTCGGTAGATGTTTGAGAGATGCACCTTGAACAGAACATCCCAGTTCTCATCATAGCCGCTGTCCTGGTCGAGTCCGTACCACCAGAACCAGTCGCTCCCCTCTGCGATGTAGAGAGACTCCCACGCAGCCTCCAAACCGGAATGACCGGGGTTCACCTCCTCAAACGCCACTAATGCCTGTCGTGCCTCAATGAGCCGTTGCCACCCCAGACTCTCCTCTGCCTCGCCGGCCCAGGTGGACAGAGTTCCGTCAATCCACGAGCCGGTGGCGATGGTGTCGAGGTGGGGAAGTGTGAGATTCTTGGCTAGGAATTCGCTCGGTGTAGTAGTCACAATCGATGGGTGGCTGGAGAGCCGCCCGTACCACTCGTCCATGAACGGGCGGCCGCCGTCATGGTGCTGGAACTCGGACATGAACATCCAATTCTCGCCGTCAAGCGCCACGGTAAGCAGATGCTCACTCGGATCCTTACCTTCGGCCAAAAGTTCGTTGCGGACGCCGTCGATGTAGGCGATGAAGTCCGTGACTGCTGCGGCGGGTGTCATCGAGCCGTACTGAAAGGCGATTCTGTCGGAGATGACCCGGTCACGGAAGATGACGGCAACCTCGCCGCCTCCTCCTACTCCCGTTGGAGTTCCATCATCACCCAACCCGGTCGCAATCCATGGAATTGCGAGGTTGGAGGCGACGCTGGTGTCGACCGTCCCGCCCCCGGGCAGGGTCGACTCGGCCAAGTTGACCTCATCGGTGATCATCCACTGAATCCCGACATCAGAGACCGGCTGCACCATGGTAGGTGAGACGGCTTGTTCAGAGGGCCACATGCCGGTCGGGCGGAAGCCCAACTCCTGTTCAAACAGGTCCATCCCGTTGGTCAGTTGGCTCGCAACATCCTCAGGCCAAGAGTCCTTGTTGACTCGAATGCCATCCTCGAAGGTCCAGCCGTCCATCATCAGCAGCGGCATGATCGGATGGTAGTAGGGCGTAGTCGTCAACTCGACTTGGCCGCGCTCCGCCAATGCTGAGTACATAGGCAGCACGTTAGCGAGATGTGCCTCTTGCACATCCAAGACATAGGACAGGTCAGCAGGCGAGTAGCCACCATTCTGCTCGTAGAGCGCCTTCAGTGTCGCATCGTAGTGAGCGGGTCGGCCAGCGGCCGCTGAATCCTCTATAGACTGATACTCTCCGAGTACATAGTCCGGTGAGAACTGGAACAGATACCAGAGCACCTGAAGGTCGAGGAAGTCTTGCGCCGACAACAATTCATCCGCCATTATCGTGGCTGGCTTCAGGTTGTGCATGGTCATCCCATAGATTTCCGAATAGCGAGAGGCGGCGGGATGGAGCCAGCCGAGTTCGGGGTCATCTTGGGTCACATTGTAGATCCAACCAGAGTTCCAAAACGACTGGAACTGCATCGTGTGGAGTTCGAGGGCGGTCGCATTTGGGAAGCCTGAGACTGTGCCGTTGGAGTCGGTGGGCCAGTGGCGGCGGGCGAAGTCGGTGTGGACGTCGAGTGACCCATCGCGGTGGTATTCGACCAACTGTTCGACAAACGACGGAACCAGATTGTAGGTCACCTTCGTGCCGGGATGTTTCGATAATATTCCGGGCGAGTCGACATACTCGGTCATTCCGTGGACCCTCACCCAGGGCATCTCAATCATGCCGGTGAGCTTGTTCTTGTAGTACGGCTGATGCTGGTGGAAGACGATTGCCAGATTCAAGGCATCGTCCATCTTCTCTACTGTTCCTGAAAAATCAACAACTGGTGTGTATGCAGGTGTTTGTTCAACCGTTCGGTCCGCTATCACATAGGCCAATGTGAAAGTCTCAGCACCATTGTTGGATGCGGGATTTTCAGATGGGAATGATGTCCAGACATTGCCTTCGTCCTGCCATTGCGCCCATGCCAATACTGCAAAACTGGTGGGGGAACCGATGTTAGCCCAAGGAATTGCTATCTCTGTGTTCAAATTGCCTGACCATCCAACAAATGAGGTGATTCCTGACTGATCCCCGTCAACCCACCCAGTACCATCGTAGGTTTGCAATGAGAAATACGATGTATCCTCAACCACGAAACCGAAGTCAGCCGAAAACGGTAGAGTCTGTGCTAGATTCCACTGTTTCGATAGTGGACTGCCCCCCTCTGTTGTGTTGAGGTAAACGAAAAGGTCAGCCCCTTCACTTGTGCTTGCCCAATCAGTTCCTTCCCAGGCAATGAACAGGTGACTGTCATTCCAAGTCATTCGGAATTGAATCGATGAGTTGGAATCTATGTCAATCAGCGTGTCTGAGTCCCAATCCGACAGATTACCATCAATGGTGATGTCGTCGGGGGTAGCGGCCCCGACCAGACTAAAACAAGCGGGGGCGAGAAAGAGTGCGACGAGCATTATTGAGGTTCGACGCATCACTTGGCCGAGTGCTCGGGGTATCAAAGCATTATGGCTATCACGGCCGTAGGCCGTGTATGCGGCGAGCCGGCGTCCTCTGTCACCTCACCTCGCTACCCAACCGGGCTCTTGGAGAATATGACGCCGACAGATTCTGTGAAATGCTGAGTAGCGTCGGCTGCTCTGTCTGGCAGATGTTGCCTGTGACGCCTCCTGACGAGCACGGCTCTCCATACGCCTCCAGTTCGGCGTTTGCCGGGTGGCACGCACTCTGTGACCCTTCCATCATGCGCCAATTGGACTACAACGAGTTGGACAGATGGGTGAAGGCGAACCTCCATTGGCTAGAAGATTGGGCGCTTTTCTCGGTCTTGAAAGAGGGCTTTGAAGAACGCCCTTGGACTGAGTGGCCTTCGCGAATCAGAGAGAGAGAGCCGGTGGCCATTGCCGAAATCAAGGAGGATCTGGCCGACCAGATGAGTAGATGGATGAGAGAACAGTTCGTCTTCCAAGCTGACTGGGACTCACTTCGCTACTGCTCTGAAAAATGTGGTGTGGAACTGTTTGGTGATCTGCCCTTCTTCCTCGCTCACGATTCCGCCGACGTCTGGGCCAACCAACACCTGTTCCTGCTTGAGGAGAGCGGCGCACCGGCCGTGGTGGCCGGAGTCCCTCCCGACTACTTCTCGAAGGAGGGGCAGCGCTGGGGGACGGTGCACTACAACTGGGATGCACACCGCGCAGAGGGCTTCGCCTGGTGGAAGAGTCGAATGACACG
>CAUZJP010000191.1:0-3403 GCA_963580235.1 Candidatus Thalassarchaeaceae archaeon | reverse complement strand
CGGCCGTGGTGGCCGGAGTCCCTCCCGACTACTTCTCGAAGGAGGGGCAGCGCTGGGGGACGGTGCACTACAACTGGGATGCACACCGCGCAGAGGGCTTCGCCTGGTGGAAGAGTCGAATGACACGGATGTTCGAACTGTTCGACATCGTCCGCATCGATCACTTCCGCGCCATCGACTCGGCTTGGGCAATTCCCGCCCATCACCCAACTGCGGAGCATGGCGAATGGGTGCAGGGTCCGGGTGATGAGTTGCTCAAGGCCATTCTAGAGGTCTCACCAAAAGGAGGACTCGTGGCGGAGGATCTCGGCATCATCCCTGATTCGGTGGTCGAGATGAGGAAGAGGCACGGCTTGCCGGGAATGGCGGTGCTGCAGTTCGCCAATGATGATTCGGGCAACCCACACAATCCGGAGAACCACACGGAGGATATGGTGGTCTACACCGGAACCCACGACAATGACACCACCGTAGGATGGGGGAAGAAGCCGATCAAGGAGATGATCACCACTGCACTCGAATCACCGGCCGAACTGGCGATAATACCGCTCCAAGATGTGATGGGGCTGGGTTCAGACGCGCGCATGAACACCCCGGGAATCCAGGAGGGAAACTGGGAATGGAAATTCGACTGGGAGGAGCTGGATGACGCACAACTGCTCTGGCTCGGTCAGCAGGTCTACGGCTCGGGCAGAGGGCGCTAGTTGCGGCCTTCGGCCTTGACTGCATCCCAATCTGCGAGGAACGACTCGATGCCGGCGTCAGTCAGTTCGTGCTCGATGAGTTGCTTGAACACCTTGTAGGGAATTGTGGCTGCGTGGGCTCCGAGCCGGGCGGACGCCTCGACATGCTCGACGCTGCGGATTGAGGCGGCGAGCACCTTGCAGGTCAGGGCCGGATTGTGATTCCATACCTGCATGATCTCAGTGATGATCTGCATTCCGTCCTCTCCTCGGTCATCGAGCCGCCCGATGAACGGAGAGAGATAGGCGGCGCCAGCCTTTGCCGCGAGTAAAGCCTGACTCACGCTGAAGACGAGTGTCATGTTCACATCGATTCCCTCGTCCGACAAGATACTGGTTGCGGCGAGGCCTTCTGCCGTACAAGGCACCTTGATGATGACGTTGTCGGGAAGTGACTCCTTCAAGTCACGCCCCTCGGCAACCATGCCCTCTGTGTCGAGGGCGGTCACCTCAGCACTGATTGGGCCAGAACATAGTTCTGCGATCCTCTGGACGGTGCTCTTGAAATCACCACCGGAGCGACGAATAAGAGTCGGATTAGTGGTCACTCCGTCGAGCACGCCCCACGCGGCAATCTCCTCAACTTCGGCGATGACGGCTGAGTCTAGAATCAACTCCATTGCTTTATTCGCGTCGGTGGTCGTAGGTCAATGTTGCGCAGGCATGATGATATGGCTCAGTGATTGAATGCAGTACATGGTGGTCGCATACCTCTCTGCAGAGATTGGGCTATGGTCTGAACTCCACACCTACTCCGGCGGCCTAGGGGTCTTGGCTGGAGACCACATCAAGTCAGCGGCTGATGCCGGTATCGACCTTGTAGCCATCACATTACTCTATAGACAAGGTTACGGCAGGCAACACTTGGATGAGTCAGGAAATCAGTCGGAGAGTTATCCGGAGATAGATCCGGCCGAACATCTCATCGATACGGGCATCGAATTAGCACTCCCACTGGACGGTTCCACCCTCCATTCAAGAATCTGGTTGGCGGAAGTGGTTGGTCTCGACGGGCACACAGTTCCGGTCTACTTTCTCGATACGCGGCACGAGGGGAACGCACCTGAACACGCAGCGCTGGGCAACAGGCTCTATGGCGGAGATGATTCAGTTCGGTTGCGGCAGGAATACCTGCTCGGTGTTGGAGGTATTCGGGCACTAAATGCACTAGGCCATGGCCCATTGACAGGTCTTCACATGAATGAGGGGCACTGCACGTTTGCAGCACTTGAGATGCTCTCTCAAGGGTGGTCGCGCGATGGCCTCCGAGCTCGCTCACTGTTCACGACACACACCCCAGTACCGGCCGGCCACGACCGTTTCGCTTGGGGAGAGGTTGAGTCAGTTGTCGCTGACTTGCTGCCGGATGATGTTCAATCGTTCAGCGGATGCGAAGAATCCTGCTCAATGAGTCATTTGGCAATCGGATTGGTGGGGAAGGTAAACGCCGTTTCGAACCTCAATGCGTGGGTCGCTTCGGGGATGTTCGAGGGAGTTCATATCGAGCCCATCACCAATGGTGTCCACCACCTCACCTGGGCCTCACCCCCCATGGCGGCGGTCTATGACGAGCACCTCCGGGGCTGGCGTTCTGACCCCGCTAAGTTAGCTCACGCTGGCAGGATTCCCGACGATGCGCTGCTGCCGGCGAGGCAGGAGGCGAGGGCGGTTCTACGCGACTTGGTGCAGGCGAGTACTGGAGTCGAATTTGATGAGGCGCGGCTGACAATCGGTTTCGCCCGCAGGTTCGCCACCTACAAGCGGGCCAATCTGGTGTTCAGCGATCTGCCAAGGTTGAGGGCATTGGGGGAAGGTCGTATCCAATTCGTATTCGCCGGCAAGGCGCATCCGCGCGACGAAGGCGGCAAGCAGTTGATTAGGGATATTTTCGCAAGTGCTTCCGAGGTTGCTGATGAAATCCCAGTCGCCTTCCTCGAAGACTACTCGATGGCGACTGGTCTAGCGATGACAGGCGGGGTTGACATCTGGTTGAACAACCCTGTCCGCCCGTTTGAGGCTTCGGGAACCAGCGGCATGAAGGCGGCCCTCAACGGGGTTCCGAACTGCTCGATTCTCGACGGTTGGTGGCCCGAGGCGTGTGAGCATGGGGTGAACGGTTGGGCGATTGGAGAAGCAGAGGATGAGCGCGATGACTTGCGTGACGCAGCGGCCCTCTACTCGGTTTTGGAGGATGAAGTGCTTCCCGCATGGGATGCTGGCGAGGGGCGCTGGAGCCAACTGATGCGAGCGGCGATAACGACCAGTGCCCGCTTCACCGGAGCGCGCATGATCAGCGACTACCGCCGCTTCTACGACGCCTTCAGCGACGCCGCTTGATGGTCATCAATCCGAAGGTGAGCAATCCCATCAACAGTATGGCAACAAGTGCCAGTCTTACGACGCTGAGTATGTCGAACCCTCCTGCTGGCTCGCTGGAGGAATCGTCTGTTGGTTGGCAGGCGAGTTCGGTGCACTGCCAATTGCCTTGGACGCAGGTGCAGGTGTTACAGCCGTCCTCTGCCGGCATGCTTGCGCCATCAATACAGGCTGGCGCAGGAGGCTCAGTTGTCTGGTTGCCAGTCTGGTTTCCAGTCTGATTGCCGGTTTCATTTCCCGTGCCATTCTCCGGCTCTGGCTCTGGCTCTGGATAGGTGCATGAA
>CAUZJP010000190.1:0-3459 GCA_963580235.1 Candidatus Thalassarchaeaceae archaeon | reverse complement strand
CACTGAGGACCAGGTCAACCAAACCACACCACAGGTGATGGAAGGACACATCGCTTGGTTACAGGAAGTTGGGGAGGGTGAGCCCGACGAACTGAGGATCTACACCATCGAGGAGGTCTTCGAGCCCTACTCTTCGAGGACCCTGCAGTTTGCCACTCTCCTGATGATTCCACTGCTGGTCATATTGTTGCTCCAACGCCAGCGGGAGAACGGTCACACTCAAGACCACTCTGAGGAAGAGTGAGTCAGGCGACGATGGCAAGCATTCTGTCGAGCGCTAGAATCGCATCGTCTGCAATCTGCTTGGGAACCACTACGCGGTTGACCACCTCGTCTTTGAGCATCCTCTCCAACAACTCGGCAAGGTAGGCGGGGTGAATCATGTACATCGTAGAGCAGGGGCAGAGACCGGCATCGAGGCAGATGACATCTTTGTCCGGGTATTGGGCATCAAGCCGCTTGACGAGATGAATCTCAGTTCCAACACCAATGATACTGCCCGGGGGTGCGTCGGCCACGAACTTACGAATCATTTCGGTCGAGCCAGATTCATCCGATGCCTCGACCACCTCGCGGTCACACTCCGGATGAACAATCACCAGGGCATCCGGGTGCATCGCCCGCAACTCCTCGATCTGCTCGACATTGAATCGCTGGTGAACTGAGCAGTAGCCATGCCAGAGCACGAAGGTCGCGCCCGAGAGCGCCTGCCAGTCGGGTGCTAGCATCGGATTCCAAACCGCCATGTCATCGTCGCCGTAGCCCATTTGGAGGGCGGTGTTTCGACCCAGGTGTTGATCGGGAAAAAAGAGAACCTTGCCATCTTTTCCAGCCCTCTCGAGAGCCCAACCTAGGACGCCTTCGGCATTGGATGAAGTGCAGACCACACCACCGTGGTGTCCGACGAACGCCTTGAGGTCCGCACTGCTATTCATGTAGGTAACAGGCACTAGATACGACTCCCCTTCCGGAGCGGGAAGGTCTGGGTCATCCCGAGTCGCGGGGTCACCCAAGCCACAGTTATCGAGCAGTTCGTTCCAGCACGATGTGACATCTGGAAGGTCGGCCATGTCTGCCATCGAGCAACCGGCTCGAATGTTGGGCATCGTTACGATTTGATTGTCGGCGGTGAGGATATCGGCGGACTCGGCCATGAAGTGGACACCGCAGAAGACGATGTGCTCGGCGTTGGAGTCGGCCGCCGTTCGGGCTAGCAGGAAGGAGTCGCCGGTCTCGTCGGCATGCTCGATGATGGAATCTCGCTGATAGTGGTGGCCGAGAATCATCAGGCGGTCGCCCAACTTCTCCTTGGCGGCCCGGATTCGCTGACGAAGTTCCTCAGAGTCAGCATCAGAATTAGCACCCTCTACGGTGCATGAAGCAAGAGGTAGACTCAGCATGAGACCACTTCGGGGTTTCCAACGGGGCCGCCACCCCTTTGAATGCATCTCTTCTCCGGAAGAACACCCCGGAGGGGTGTAGGTGGCCAAATGGAGGCTTGGAAGGAGGACTGTCTGCTTCATGTCGGTGCCGAGGCCGCAGTTTCGTCCGGCCTCTTCCTCGGACTTCCCGCAGTCCGCAAGGTTCGCAGCCCGCGTGGTTACCGTCATCCCGACTTGGACAGACGGTTGACCAGTCGAAGAATGTCGGCCGAGGCGCGCATGTTGACTAGACTGGCGGAGTCGGGGCTACCCCTCCCGCGACTACTCGCCCTCGACACCGAGAAGGGAGATATGATTCAGAGCAGAATGCCCGGCAAGCAACTCATCGATGTCCTAAGGAGTGTTGCGAATGACAGCCAAAATCCCCACCAGACCGAGCTCTCACTTCAGGCGGCCGGCGGGGTGATTCGGCAGTTGCACGGCAGAGGGGCGGTGCACGGTGATCTGACTACCAACAACCTGCTATGGGATGACGAGGCGGGAATCTCGCTGATCGACTTCGGGCTTTCGAGTTGGACAACTGAGGTAGAGAAGATGGGACTCGACTTACAGGTCATACATGAGTGTCTGACCGCGAGTCATCCAGAGCACCCCGATGCGATGGCGCAGGTACTCATCGGATACCGAGAAGAGCCGGCGGTTGAATGGCTCGGTTCTGACACCCCGCCACCAAACGCCGATGAGGTGTTGACCCGCTTCGACAAGATTCGCTCTAGGGTCCGATACCACGGTTAGGAATGGCCAATCAGGCAAGGAGCAGCGCAGCGAGGCGCCAGCCACCAAAGGCGAGCAGAGGACAGGCGACCATGTTGGCTCCAATGTAGCAGAGTAGCGGCGCTTGCAATCCGTTCTCAAATTGCTGCACGATATCGATACTGAAGGTTGACATCGTCGTGAATGCACCCAATACTCCTACACCCAAGAACAACATCATCTCGGGGGATATCCTCCCTGTTGAGATCGACGCGCCCATCAGAATCCCGAGCATCAGAGAGCCAAGCAGGTTGACACTCAAGGTCCCCCACGGAAAATCACCGGGAAACAACTCCGACACCGCGTAGCGTGCCGCCGCACCGAACGCGCCGCCGACCGCAACCAACAGAAGGACCCTGGACTCCATGGGCCGTCGGCTTGAGGCCGCCTCTTCATCTTGACGACCTCAGCGGCCGACAGACTCAATCACGCGCCACCCCTGCAACGGTCGTGAAGCGACTTCTCTTCCTCACCGGAAACTTGGGCAAACTGGCCGAAGCGCAGCACTACTTCGCACCACTCGGATACCGAATCGAACAGTTCCTGCTGAATGGCAAACCCCCCGAGGTGTTTGAACCGCAAGCCGACTCTCTCAGGGTTGTGGCGAGCGCAAAGATTTCCCAAGCAAGAAAACTGCTGGCCGAAAGCGGCGAAGAAGGAGCGATATTCGTCGATGATTCTGGCCTCTTCATCGACTCCCTGAATGGATTTCCGGGTGTCTCCTCGGCCTCTGTCCACAGCCAAATCGGAAGCTTGGGCATTCTCGACTTGATGGAAGACCGAGAGGAGCGCGGCGCAGAGTTCCGAACCTGTGCAATACTCTGGGATGGTGAGGAATTCGTTGGCGAAGGAATTTGCAGGGGTCGAATCATCGCAGAGGAGCGAGGTGAGAACGGCTTTGGCTACGACCCGATTTTCGTCCCGGATGACCTCGGCGGGCTCTCATCCGAGGGGCGGTCCTCAGATAGTGGGGCTTCGGATTCCGGGACTACGGATATGCTGACTTCAGAGGGCCGAACCTTCGCTGAACTTGGTACCGCAGAAAAGAATTCCTTCAGCCACCGTCGCAAGGCGCTTGAAGCGGTCCTCAATCGACTCCGATGAGCCATTTCATACGCCGTCGTATTCAAAGCGGAGACACCGCTACTCGCCCCTAGGGGGGGCGAGATGTCGTTTGGCCGTATTCTGTTGATTCTCGCCTTGCTCCTAGGCATCCTCTTCTCTCTGTTTCTTGGTGGAGAGTGGGAAAACGAACTCTACAACT
>CAUZJP010000189.1:0-3523 GCA_963580235.1 Candidatus Thalassarchaeaceae archaeon | reverse complement strand
CTGAAACTTGCGGGCGAATCGCCACTGGTGAGCTCCAACAGCTCGAGCACATCGGAAACCTCGCCACCACTCCGGAGGACTACTATGCCATCGTCGATGGCAAGACCGCCTTCCCCTTCGCTTCGGGATGCTGGGGCGCAGCAGTATTGGCAAAAGCTCCCGAGGCGACAGTTACTGCATTGGAGCTATTCGGCATGGAGTTCGGCAGGGCCTTCCAGATGGTCGATGACCTGCTGGACCTTACCGGAGAACCCTCTATGGGCAAACCGAGAGGAACTGACGTCCACGATGGCAAGATGACTCTACCCATCATCCATGCACTGACCATGCTGCACGGGGCCGAGCGCGAACAGTTGGCTGATGTGCTTCAGAACTTCAGCGACGAGCGGTGGGAAGAGCTGATTGAGTTGCTTGATGCAGCAGAATCCTTGTACTACGTGAAACAACTCATCGAGAATCACGTCGAGCGTGCCATGAACGCGCTCAAAACTCTGCCTAGGACCGAAGCACGCGACATGATGTCCGAGTTAGGCAGAATCTCCGAATCGCGCCGGAACTGAGCCCATGCAACTGTCCCGCACTGACTGGGACGCCATAGTGATAGGAGGCGGTCCGGCGGGCAGTACCGCCGCTCGCTACATCGCCGAAGGTGGGGCCGACGTGCTGGTCATAGATGGCAGGGATTCGATCGGCTCGCCGCTGCAGTGCGGCGAATTGGTCCCCAGCAACGCCGAGATGTGCAGGTTGTGCCCAAACGTTCCCGACCTTGACGACCTTCTGAGGACTCCTGATTCGGCAGTCTCTATGCGTACCAGTGAGATGAGGCTGGTCCCACCTTCCGGCAAGCCGCTGTGCTATGATTTCGAGGGTATAGTACTGGATCGGGTCGCCCACGATGAGGCCTTAGTCAAGCTCGCTGAGTCGAGGGGTGCTCAGTACTTGGTCGGCAGCAGGGTCGAGAGCGTGGACGGTGAGACAGTACGTCTCAGGGACGGTTCGGAGTACACCGCTAGGGTAGTTATCGGAGCCGGTGGTCACAATGACCCCTTGCGCAAGTCCGAGTGGGAAGTCGAATCGCTCATCATCCCTGTCAAATTCGTCCTTATGTCTGGAGACTTCGAAGACGCCCTAGAGCTTCACTTCGGCTCGATGGCTCCGGGTGGGTACGCCTGGAAGTTTCCCAAGAGGGGAGGCGCTAATATCGGCATCGGCATCCAGACGGCCTTAGCCCACGGGAAGAGCCTGAACGAGTACTCCGATGAGTTCATTTCGAGGTACGATGGAAAGGTCGAATTCAGGGGGGCCGGTTCGTTACCGATGTCAGGCTCGATTGACTCCTTCGTCAAGGGCAACCACCTGCTCGTCGGCGACGCGGCTGGCATGGTCCTCCCTTCTAACGGCGCTGGAATAACCATCGCGATGATTGGCGGGCGCATCGCCGGACAGGTCGTCGAAGAGTACCTTCGTGTAGGCACCCCACTCAGTGAGTACGAGGTGAGATGGGAGGCTCAGATGGGTAAGGTGATGCGCAATTCGAAGCGGGCATTCAGGCTCGGAAGTCTGCTGTTCCGCTCACCTGATTGGTTGCTTAATCTGTCCTTCAACAGATTGACTAAACCTCTCATCTGGCGTGCAGTGACCTGCCGTCCTCTGCTAGGTTAGGGTGAGGACGCATACCAGATGGTAGCCATACCTGGGAACACCACCTTTGCCCGGACGTCGACGAAGCCGACCTCTTCGAGCATCTTGACGTAATCTCTCGTGGTTCCGAAACTGGAGTATGTCTTCGCCAGCCACCTCCAGGGATGGTCGCCCCTCCTGAAAATCAGTCTAGCATATGCCCCGACCCAGATTCTCATCCATAGCCATCCGAGGACGCCGTGGAGGCGATTCATCTTGGCAGGGTCCACTATCACTAGGGTGCCACCGGGCCTGAGCACTCTCAGCACCTCTGCAAGGCCTGCGCGCTTGTCGTACCAATCTCTGAATGAAAACAGCGAGCAAACCGCGTCGAACGAACCAGCCTCGAAAGGCATCTCCTCCGCCGTCCCCTCTACGAACTCGACCGCCGAGTCTCCTCTAGCAGCTCTCTTCGGACCGACACGGACCTCGGCTATCCTGAGCATCTCGGGAATTGGGTCGAGACACACTAGATTCCTACCGACGACATCCTCTGCGAAGCTCCCCGGCCCGCATCCGACCTCGAGGATGCGGCCATTCTGAGGAAGTCCATCTCTAACCATCCTGCGCCATCTGGAGACCTGCCCCAAGGTGGCGAATCTGTTAATCCTGTCATACACCGGAATACTTTCCTCAAGATTGCGCTGGAGTTCATCCCACTCCTCGGCACCGATCTTCTCGGTATCCACGTCTTGCCCTCCAGCCTCCTGTATTTGGTTGAATCCCGCAGATATGTTCCAGTAAGACGAAGGAATGAGAAGGTCAAGGTGATATACTGTTCGACATTCACGCATGTCACCGAAGGTGACACTATGGGACGAGCAGAAGTACTCCGCACCATCAAAGACTCAGAGAGCGAAGCGGAGAGGATCCGCGCCGATGCCGCAGCCAAGGCGAGCGAGACCATCTTGAACGCCCGCGTCAAGGCAACGGAGACATTGGGCACAGGCCGGCAGAGTGCCGACGACGAGGCCGCTTCGATAATCAGCGAAGCTCGCGCTTCTTCCGAGAAGGAGGCGACTAAAGTTTCCGCAGAGGGCGATTCCCAGTTAGAGAAGGTTGCAGTGAACGGCAAGAAGAACCGCAAATCTGCTGCCGACGCAGTGCTCTCTGCTTTCCGCAAAGCCTGAGGCAACTGATACGAGGTGCAACATGAGTCAGTTCACAACCGAGGAGATGTCTCGGCTGGTCGCTGCTGGCACTCGGGACCAACTCAAGACAGCGATAGACGTGGCAGCAGGACTGTCTATGGTACACATCAACGACTACAGCAGCACCGAAGAGGGGCTGTCCATGGGCTCCCCGACAGGTGAGTCTGAGAGCATCAGCAGACGTCTAACCAAGATGCGAGGCGCTGCTGCAAACTTACAGGCTGCTGATCAAAAAGAATTGCTGTCGGCCCCTGAGGTCCGTAGGACGTTGTCGGGTCCCATCGATGATTTCGTCGATTCAGCGTTGGAGAGTTTTGATGAATTAGACGCGCTTCGCAACGAGTCCTCTCAGATTGATGAGGAGGTGGAAGTGTTGCAGATGCTGGCCCCTCTCAGCCTTGAGATCGATCTAATGGGAGGCTACCAGAACGTGACGTCATTCATCGGCACCGTCTCATCATTGACCAAGTCTAGACCCGCTCTGGCTGGACTGGGAGACTCTGCTATTCACATGAGTAGTGAAGTGGGAAAGTCATCAGTCGTAGCAGTGTTCTGCCGCAATACGGAAGCCTCTTCAGTGCATGAGATGCTAGCCAACGAGGATTTCCAAGCTATATCCGTCCCTGATTCCGAGGGCCTGCCTTCGGATAGGATTCTGCAGTTGCAGCAGAGGAAGGCCGAGATTACCGAGA
>CAUZJP010000188.1:0-3547 GCA_963580235.1 Candidatus Thalassarchaeaceae archaeon | reverse complement strand
AAGATACCGACCAACTTTCTAGCTGAGAGTTCCATCCCATGGGCGCTGACTGTGACAGTCAACGGACCGCCGACATAGGTCTCACTGCGGTCTGCCGAAATCGTTAGCACCGCCGATGAAGGGCCTGAAAGCCCGGGATCACCATGACAGGCACCACCGCACGCAAAGTCGCGAGTAGAGTCACCCTCCCCACCGGGATTGGCGGTATTCTCGGGAACCAGTACCATCATCAACAGAAGAAGAGAGAGGAGTAGGGCTCGTCGCATCATGAATCTCCTCCGAGTAAACGCTCAATCGTCACCGAGCCAAGCGCAGCGAGAGTTGCGAGGACGAATAGAGCCAGCATGAAAACCTCAGCGCCACCACTGACATCCTCTCTCACCGGAGAAGAGATATCTCCTGCAGAGAGGGATATCATGACTTGATTCTCTCCATCGACCGCTCGCCCATTCTCAACGCCATCAATCACAGCAGTCACTCGATAGGTCGACTGTCCTGAGAAGGGCAGCGGTTCAGACCAGCCAGACTCGCTCACCGTCGCCAACATCGCCCAGTCAGTTGCGCCGCCCTCATCAGTGACTGACATCCGCCAGACGATGAACTCGGTCTGCCCTCCGGCCCAGCCCCATGAGAGGGTTACTTCGCCCTCGCCGACGCCCGCCTCAAGCGCAGAAACGGTCGGTCCAAACACCGTCGTGACCGCCTTGGTCACATTTGAACTGCCGCCATGTTCGTCGAATACGGTCAACTTGACATTGGTGATTCCAAGGGGAAGTTGAATTTCGATTGACGGCCCTTCCCTCGTCTGGGCCATACTTCCGTCGTTCCACTCCCAAAGCCATCCGACCACCTCGCCATCAAGATCGCTGGAAATGGTTCCATCGAGTGGGTTCTCTGAATCAGTCATCGGTGTACTTGGGAAGGAGAAGTCAGCGGTTGGAGGTAGGTTTGCGATGGTCGTGGGGGCGCTCTCCTGAGTGACCACACCTCCCTGACCGTCATTGAGTGTAACCTCGACGACCCACACCTGCCCGACCCCGAGCCACTTCGTCGCCACGGTTGAGTGGTCATTCAATGCTGGAACGAGATAGCCATCTCGCTTCCACGAAATCGAAGATTGGATTGGGTCTGTGTCAGCATCTGTAATCTCCATCGAGAGAACCAACTCGTCGAGCGAGGTCACCTGTTCGCCTGCTGTGGTGATGGAAAGTGCGGAAAACCTCGGCGCTGAATTACCAATCGTGAAGAGAATCGATGGGCTCTCCTGGCCGAAAGAATCACCATCCTTGGGAGTGACTTTGGCCTGCCAGACCTGTCCCCTCGTAGTTTCACTCGAGGAGACTGTGGTCTCACCATCTAGCAGGCTCTGTCTCGCCCCATCCCGGTACCACTCCACTGTGGTCCCCGCCTCCGCATCACCGTCAGTATCGAAGTAATCGTAGGTCACAGTCAGATTGTCGGCACTTGTTGAATTGGTCGGAGAAACCACCAAATTGCTCGCAACAGGCAGGCTGTTCACGATGGTCTCTGACCCCGAAAGTTCCCATTCGGACCAATCGAGTCCGTCGAACACTCTGGCGCGGAAGGACCAGACTTCACCCTTCGTCGTCGCCGAAGAGGGGAGCCTCATCTCATCATACGCGAAATATGGATCGCTGACACCGAACAGAAACCATTCGATTTCGAAATCGACCTCCGAGTCACCATCAACATCGTTGAACACCCAATTCGCCATCAGGTCCTCGTCGGTACTCGGGCCAATCGGAGAGAGTGATGCGAAGGAGATTGTCGGAGCATTGTTTGAGGAGAGAATCGTGACCGTTTGACTGGTCACCATGATGCCGATGTCCGTGCCATCCGAAGGGGAGACCGTGTAGTGCCACTCGTCACCTATCCTCGTCATCAGTTCAGAGGCGGTGGTGGCATCGTCAAGCTCAACAATATGATTTCCGTCGAGGAACCAACGAATCACCGAGCCGTTCTCGCCATCTCCATCCAAGTCGTTGTAGCTGTAATCGACATTCAGGTTTTCATTCTGTACGGGGGCACTCGGAATTATTCCCGGATATGACGCGGTGGGAGCGCTGTTCTGGATGGTGACGGGGCCTGTACTCACAGAAGTCCCGAAGTCAACCCCGTCACAGGGAGTCACCTCAACGGTCCACGACTGACCTTTGACAAGGTAAGAGCCCCCGAAAGCCGTCAGGTCATCAAGCGCCGAGATTGGATTTCCATCACGGCTCCAGCGAATCTCCGTGTCGCTCTCCGAATCACC
The DNA here is from genome assembly GCA_963580235.1 of Candidatus Thalassarchaeaceae archaeon. GTDB lineage: Archaea > Thermoplasmatota > Poseidoniia > Poseidoniales > Thalassarchaeaceae > MGIIb-Q1. The sequence goes on along the minus strand of CAUZJP010000188.1, from coordinate 1,272 downwards.
ATCGGAATCAGCATAGGTATAGGATACCGACAGCCCCGTCGCCTTTGAGGCATTGCTCGGTAAAATCGCCACATTGGAGGCTGTCGGAGGGTTATTGGTGACTTGTGCCTCCCCCACACTAGTGGTCATGGTCCCCCAATTATCGCCAGAATCCGCCGCCACATTCCCGTTGGCGAAATTCACTGCCAAGGCAAAGTTTGCCGTGCCCGAGCCCCCGTAAGGTGCGGTCCAAGTAACCGTCCATGAGCGGGAGTTGGTGTTTGAGTGGGTTGGAGAATTACCCACTATCTTGGCGTTTGTGCCAGGATTCGAGAAAATACCTATGTTGACCGTCAGCGAGAATCCGCCATTACTCCCCCAGGGAGTTCCGGTTCCACCGATCGTCAGCGAATATGCCTGCCCCGGAGCGTAGTCGCTTGGCAGTCCACTGAGTGACGGTGTGACGCCGCCTGCGGAGCCGTGGCAAGTGCCGCAACCACCGCTTGAGTTGGGTTTTCCTGATTGATATCCGTCAATTGAGGGTGCGAGAAAGAGCAGTGTAAGAAGCGCTGCGAGAGCCAACGCCTTGCTCACACGCGCAACGCCGCCCATAGGGCGGCGAGTCAACAGGGCGATTTGAACCCCTGCGATTGCTCAACCCAGTAGTTCGAAGCGCTTCAGAACCGGCCTGTACTCCTTCACGACACAGTTGGCGGCGAAGGTCATTCCCGGTTCCAATTCATCCAAATCTGGGTGTTTGACGGATGATGCGAGAATCGAGACCGCGACATCTGTGCCCTCGATGGTGCCCTCTATTGTTTTGCCATCCTTGTATTCATCATCAAGCCCTACTCCTATCGTTCGGTGGATGTCATCGATCACAACCGTTACTGGCCACAAACCTGTCAAATCCTCGGCCACCATCTTCGAACGCTGAGTAGAGGTACGGGCTTCCTTCACGCCCTCAACCAAACGAATAAACTCGCCTTCTCGGGCATCAATCATGGCGCTTGCCATGGGGGGTGCCATAACCACAGACTCTGCTTCGTCGGCACTCTCATCGGAGGGTTCCCCGGATGATTCCACGGCCACCTCATCGGCCCCTTCCTCATCCCCTTTCGAAACTCGATGCGTCGCCGCCAAACCAACCGCTGCCGCCCCAGCCAATCCGGCCGCTGCCGCCACACCCACCGCAACCTTGTCAGCTCTAGGAATGCCACTCCGAACCTTCGATTCAAGAGAATCCATCTTTGCGGCGAAAGTGGCGCGAACTCTCTCTTGAATCGGTGCTGG
>CAUZJP010000187.1:0-3562 GCA_963580235.1 Candidatus Thalassarchaeaceae archaeon | reverse complement strand
GTCGGCCACACCGGAATCAATTCGGTCCTCCGCTGGTTTCCACCAATCATCATCTCGGTGGCGGTTCTCTTCGAACCTCTCATCGGCTCACTCATCGGATGGTTTCTCGGGACCGCTGTCGCACCGGGTATTTTCACTCTACTTGGAGGACCGTTCCTCATCGCAGGAGTCATATTGGTGACGCTCGGCCTCTCCGAGAGTGAGGGCGATGGCCCTCGAACATTCGAGGAGGAATGATGTTGCAGCACACGATTCTGATAACCAACGACGACGGCGTCGAGGCGCAGGGCTTAGCCGAGTTGGTCAAGGGACTCCACGATGCCGGATATCCACTGATTATCTGTGCCCCTGACCGTGAGCGTTCCGCTTCAACCATGCACTTGACACTACACAAACTTCTGAAGCTTCGAGAGCGAAACGACCTGATATCTCTGTATGATATCGATGACACTGGCTCACCAATTTGGATTTTTGATGTATCGGGCTACCCCGCTGACTGCATCCTCACAGCAATCGGAGGAGGGTTGCCAGACCACTTGCCAAAACCTTCACTCTGCATCAGTGGAATCAATCGAGGCCCCAACATGTCCGTCGATGTCCTCCATTCTGGGACGATAGGCGGAGCAAGACAGGCTGCGACTGCTGGATTGCCTGCGATTTCAACGAGTCTTGACAGCTTTGAGTCAGCCGATTTCCAAGTAGCCGTCGAAGCGACTCTGGAGTTAGTTGGGCGACTCTGTAAAATCATTCCAGTCGAGCCGAGCAACCTCGGCCGTGTCCACGGCAGTTCATTGAAATCGAATGGTGACAGTGACGGAGATCTGCTACGAAAAGCCATCAACAATGGTGATGTGTTCCTGAACCTCAATGTGCCAGTGGATTGGGCAGGGGAGTTTTCCTCCACCCATTTAGGAGGCCGTTGGTACAGGGAGCACATCAGAATCGTCGACCAAAAGGAGGGGGAGTGGATGCTAAAACTCGGCTCGGAATACATCGAAGACGAGCCTATCCAGCACAGCGACACCCTCTGCGTCAGCCTCGGAAGGGCAAGCGTCTCCACTCTCGGCACTTGGCCGCAGGGACACCCACTCTCAGTATCCGATGAGGTTCTCTCTCGGACAATCACAGCTGATGGGCTCCCCAAATGGCTCTTGTAGGGTGATTAACCATCGGCTCTATAGAATATGGCCCGGCGACACAGGCTCTCCGCAATAGTCGTGAGTTCTCAGATGTTGATTGACGCGCCTTCGTCGAGCAGATGGTGGACAATTCCGATTGCGATATGGCCCTGAATCCACTTCGAGCCCAAGGATCGTTCCTCCATCGATTTTCCAAGAAGAGAGTTCTCATCATCAGTGAACGGCTGGTCATCAGAAAGGAAGAATCCCATTCTTTCCGGCAATTCGGCCCCACCCTCCCCTTCGAGGGAGGTGGCTTCCGCATCGAGTTTCACCATCGTGATGTTCTCCCGAGTCCACTCTGCTATGGTCGTGGAGATGTCACCACCTGAGTGCCATAGCCCCGGCCAAATCTCATTCAACTGTCCGATTGCTGGGACTGGATATTGCAGCACCTTGTTCACCTGACCTGCGATGGCTCTCTCATCGCTGTGAAGCCCTTGCAGGCGGGTGCCGTCAAACCAGATTCGTCGAGGAGGCCCAGGGCCACCCATGAGGTGCAGGGTGATGTGGCTATCATGGCGCATTCCGTGTGAGAGGAAGAGGGCGGAGTTCACTGCCCGCATCAGGACATCCATTCTTCCAGCCCCGCCGGCGAGGTCGTTCAGGCGAATCTTCCCTGAACTTGGGGCTCGGTGACCAACGATTGCAAACCGTCTTTCCATTTGGTAAGCCACCTACATTGGTAGGTCAACATCGTCGACATCACTCATCATCTGCTTCATCTGCTGGCGGAGCTGGCGGTTTCCTTTGATCCCCTTCATCATCTTTCGAGAACGGTTCCACTGAGTTATCAAATCTCGAACATCCTTCTCGGTGACCCCAGAGCCGCGGGCGACTCGTCGAATCCGTTCCTGTTTCAGAATCGTCGGTTCATTCTTCTCTAGAGCGGTCATGCTGTCCATAATCACTCTAAACTTCTCGAGGTTACCCTGCATCTCCTCCTTCTGCTTGGTGGACATGTTGCCCATGCCTCCGAACATTCCCATCGGCATGTGAGAGAGAATCTTGTCGACGGTTCCAATCTTGGACATCATCTCCATCTGCTTGTACATGTCATTCAGTGTGAATCGCCCCGACATCAGCCGCTCGGCGATTCGGGCTGCCTCCTCAGCATCGAGGTCGTCTGGCGTGAGGTCTATCAGACCGCGGATGTCACCCATGCCGAGTAGCCGCGAGATAAATCGGTCCGACTCGAACAGTTCGAGGTCGCTGATCTTTTCACCTTCTCCGATGAAGCAGATGGGTGCCCCTGTGGTGGCGACAGCGGAAAGTGCACCTCCACCTCTTGCGGTACCATCGAGTTTGGTGACGATTACACCTGTGATTCCAACTAGGTCGTGGAATGATGCTGCCACTGGTCCGGCCGCCTGGCCGACCTGCGCGTCGATGACGAGGAACCGCTCGGTCGCGTTCGCAACCTTGTGAATCCGGTCGAGTTCGTCCTGCAGATCTTGGTCGAGACTGTCTCGACCGGCGGTGTCGACAATCACAAGGTCGGCTCCCCCGACTGCCGCCAGTCCATTCTTGACGATTTTCAGTGCTTCCTTCTCATCCGGCTCGCCATAGACTTCAACAGGCGAATCAGCAAGTAATTGTTGAAGTTGGGCATAGGCACCCGGACGATGCACGTCGGCTTCGATGACAGCGACTTTCATGCCGTGCTTCTTGCGCCACCACTCAGCGAGTTTGGCAGTGGTGGTGGTCTTTCCTTGACCGTATAGTCCGACCATCAGAATGGTCTGGTTGTGCGGCTGAATATCCCGCGCAGGACCGAGCATCCGGACCAATTCGGTGTAGAGGATGTTGAGGGCGTGAGTTTGCAGTGTCAGGCCAGGTCTAACTTCCTCATCCCTCATCCGACTCTCAAGCCGCTCAGTGATCTCCTTGGTCTGCCTGACATTGAAGTCAGCCTCCAGTAGGGCGCGGCGAATGCTGCGCACCATTTCGGCTAATCCAGCCTCATCCAACTTCCGTTTGCCCTTCAGTAGTGAGAGCGCTCCAAATATCCCGGTTTTGAGACCTTCCAGTGCCACAGCAATCCCTCGCGACCGTCGCTCACACCCGTTCCGTTTGAATCCGCCGCTGCACGGCTTGGCATCCGGTGAATACATCAACGGCTCTCAGGTCGCGGAGAATATGGCCCTCGGCATCGCCCAGTCTCACTTTCAGATACTGACTGCCATCGGTATGGTCGGCATCTTCATCGGTTGGCGAGGCGGGATGCAGCGAATGGCTGGATTCTACGACATGCCGAGCGCCACCAAGCACCTCGCCATCGGCATCGTAATCGGGTCATTTTCGGGCTGGTTCATCGATAACCTGTTCGTACAACAGGTTGTTGCAACCGGATTAGTCTTCATCGACAGGACAGTCGTGTTCAT
>CAUZJP010000186.1:0-3573 GCA_963580235.1 Candidatus Thalassarchaeaceae archaeon | reverse complement strand
ACGTCGGGGAGTGAAAGCCAGCCGGTGACTCCAGCCTGACAGTCGTCCTCAGCATCGAGAATCGCGTCATTGTCATCGTCGAGGTCTTCGCTGGAATCTCGGCAACCGTCGCCATCATTGTCGGTGACTTCGCCCGAGATCCAACCTACCGCGCCGCGGGGGCAGAGATCATCATCATCTAGCAGTCCGTCTCCGTCATCGTCATCATCTTCGTCGATATCCCGGCAACCATCCTTGTCGAGGTCTTGTAGCCCGCTGGAATCCCAGTTGGTGGCCATCGGTGTACAGTGGTCGCTGCCGTCATCAATTCCGTCATTGTCGTCGTCCAAGTCTTCGTCACTGTCACGGCAGCCATCGCCATCGTGGTCAGTGGTCGAGTCGCTGAGCCAATCCAGACTTCCAGCCATGCAGAGGTCAGAACCGTCTTCGACGCCATCATTGTCCCTGTCGATGTCCTCTTCCGTGCCATCCTTGCAACCATCAGAGTCGTAATCCGTGGATGAATCAGAAGTCCAGTTACGCTCACTCGGGGCGAAGGCGCATTCATCGACCAAATCCTCGAGGCCATCATTGTCGTCATCGAGGTCTTCGATTGAGTCGTGGCAACCGTCACGGTCGTAATCATTAGCATCGTTGGCCGTCCAATTCTTGTGGGTGGTTGAATTGGAACATGTGTCGTCGAGGTCAGCGACGCCGTCCGCATCATCATCGTCATCTTCGTCTGAATCCCGACAGCCGTCCGCGTCAGAGTCGAGTGACCAATCCAGTGAATCCCAATTTATCCCGGGGCCGTCACACGAATCCTCGGAATTCAGCCGGCCGTCGCCATCAACATCTGGGTCGCAGACATCACCTATCTGGTCACCATCCATATCTGCTTGAGCGAGATTAGGGGTCAATGGACAGTTGTCGTTGATGTCGCTCAGTGTGTCGAGGTCAGAATCAGTGCTGAGCGACCAGACAAAGCCACTGCCGTGCCAGTGGGCAGCGCTGGAGTAGTTGGCAGGACCAATCTCGGCACTGCAGCCTGCACCGTCGTGGTTGACGCAGAAGCGACCGGTCATGATTAGGTTCCCCACACCAGTGAAGAGTGCGGCGTTGCCGGAGTCGAAGTACGGGCCACCTCCGTGTTCAGCCCAAAGCCATGAGCCGGTAGGCGACACCCCGGCAAAGAAGGCTGCGAATGGGGACGCAGTGAGATGGTGAATTCCGAAAGTCGCGTTAGCGATGTACTGGTTTTCCATGTCGAACCAACCGACTACGGTGACTCCACCGAGTGGGTTGAGAGCGATGTCCAATGCGACCTGCGTGTGGCCGGTGCTGTTCAACGCCCAGAGCCAAGTGCCGGTGAAGTTGAGCTTCGCAACAAAGGCGTTTGCGACAGTGGCGTTTGCCCACCAAGTCACTCCATCCAATTCTATCTGGCCACCGACCGCCCCACATAGGTAGATGCCATCCGCTGCCACTTCGATGTCAAATGGCTGAAGCAGTCCATAGTTGGTTTTGCCCTCATTCGACCAAATCCAACCGCCGTCTTGGTCGATCTGACTGACGAAAGCGCTTGGATAACCAGTATTGAGTAGTGTATTGGAACCAAAGACGATGTTGCCTTGATAGTAGCCGGTGAGAAAGATGTTGTCAGATGAATCGATGGCAATTGAAGTCGCATTGTCATTCTGGTTCCCACCAAATATCTCGACCCAGGTGAAGTTACCCGTAGACTTGTTGACTTTTGTGACAAAGCCATCCTGTGCCTGCAGACGATTCATGCTTTGATTTCCGAAGTAGGCGTGGTCGTAGAATGCGCCGACCACATAGGCGTCGCCATTTGAGTCCACTGCGACGTCGTTCATCGTGTCGCCATTTTGACCACCCATAGCAGTACCCCACTTCCAACTGCCGGAGGAGTCCATTTTTGCAACAAATCCATCGATGCTTCCATCGGACATCTCGAAGTTTGAGCCCCATTCGATTTCATTCCAAAAGGAGCCGGCAACAAAGATGTCACCAGTGTTTGAAACTGCAATGTCAGAGAGTACTGCTCCACCAGTACCTCCTGGTGGAACCGCTGTCATAGAGAGCCAAAGCCATATTCCCGATGTCGTCATTGCTGCGACGAAAGCGCGTGGGCCAGCTTGAGTCGCAGGCTGAATTGAATCGAATCTGACATCGCCGCGCAGAGTTCCGCCAACCAGAATATTGGTCGCAGTGTGATCCATCGCCATCGCTTCAAAATGAACCGCGTTGAGATCACCAGGCCCATTGCTCGTACCGCTGTCCGGACCAGCCGACTTCACCCAATTCGTTGTACTCGCGCGGCCGGTCACTCTCGCCAGTGTCGCCTTCTGAGCCTCGTTGAGAACCACCTCAGAGGACGCCTCGCCACCGTTATCTCCTGATATCTGGATATCTTCCTCTACCCCCGGAATTTCTTGGCTGGGGAGCGCAATGATGAGGGTGCTCATCAACAGCAGAAGTGTGAGGAGCAGCGCGCGTCCGGAGCGGTGTCGCATGACATCCATGACCTTCGGTTTCCGGCTTGGCCTTTCAAACCCACGCAGTGCTGCCCAACGAGCCACACAGTGGCTCTCGCGATTTGAGAGAGGTGGTTTTGTCAGGCGAATGTTGTGAGGGTACATCCCACTCAGAGAAAGGGAGTGCGCACGACTACTGCCCTTACCTGCTTGCGGGGATTGGGTGCAATCAGAACCTCGACACCAGCAACCACTCCGTCGATGTAGCCGATGCCGATGCCGACCTTGTCGAGACTCGGCGAAGGCCCGCCAGAAGTGATGATTCCAATCTCCACGCCCGCAGAGTTGAGCACCTTTGAGCCGGTTCGAGGGAGTGGCCCCTTCTCGAGGTACCTCACCCCCCACCAGCGGGAACCGGCAGTAGCCTCACTCGCAAGCACTCGCTCCTTACCGATGAAATCGTGTCCGAGGTCGAGCCCGAACGGGACATTGGTCTCCCAGGAGTCACGGGCGAGGAGAGCAGGGTCCACAGGGTGGGGAGTCGAGTCATCTTCTCTGTTGGCGAGAGGGGGCCATAGGAAGTCTTGGCCAGATAGTAGGTAGCCTTTTTCCAACCTGAGTGTATCTCTGGCACCAAGCCCGACAGGCACTATTCCGTGACCGCCTGCGTCTGCGAGTAGTGCATCCCATAGTGAGCGAACCTGTTCGTTTGAAACGAAGATTTCGAAGCCTCTTTCGCCGGTGTAACCAGTACCTTGAATCCAGCCAGAAATTCCGAGCGGGTTGTCAGCAATCGCCTGACCTTTGAACCGCCCAACGACGTTCTCCACTCCGAGAACCATCTCCAAGACCGCCGGAGAGGTCGGCCCTTGCAGCGCTAGAATGGAGGTCTCGTCCGAGAGATTCTCAAGGGTTACAGAGCCATCTTCGGGGAGGTGAGAATGGAACCAATCCCACATCGTGCTAATCATGCTGGCGTTCGGCACACCGAGAATCGCCGACTCTGATGGATTCACCCAATCGGTGCACCCCGTTGCCCAAATCTGCTCCCGGTCGGTCACAGAGAAGATCATGTCATCGATGATTACGCCGCTCTGGT
>CAUZJP010000185.1:0-3573 GCA_963580235.1 Candidatus Thalassarchaeaceae archaeon | reverse complement strand
AGTTTTGAATCGGTGATCCCAGCCTCTTCAAGCAGATGCAAGTCGGCCTCAGGAATCCGCACCACTCCGACGACCAACGGACCAAGGCAAGGACCTCGACCGGCCTCATCGATACCAGTCAGCCACATCTCGCCCGCCTCAGAGGTCGAGGTCGAACTCTTCGTCCCCGTCGAGTTCTGCTGGTGGGGTGACGGCCTGTGAATCCTTTGATTCAGCTTTTTTAGTGGCAGCCCGCTTGGATTTAGGTGAAATGAAATCCGGCAAATCATCCTCCGCCTCGTCGTCCGTCGCCTTGGCCGGGGCCTTCCTGCCCTTCGCCTTCCGCTTCGGCTTGCGAACAGTCCTGCCGGTGTCTGGTTCCTTGGCATCGGGTAGCAGAACATTCGCGGGGTGTTTGTCCGAATCATCGTCAAGCCCAGCCGCGAGGTCGTCCAGTCTCTCCAACTCCTTGTCCTTCTCATGGTGGGTGAGCACGGTGTTGGCGGCGTCGAGTAGGTCTGGATTAGGCGGGGGACTCTCCTTTCGGCGTTTTGTCGTCTTGGAGGCGAACAGGTCGGTGAAAACCTTCGCTGCCACCCTAGGTGCTTCGATGACCGCTCCAGCAACCACACCCGGAACTGCCACTGCACCCTCCTTGAACTTCGACAACCAATCCTCCGGCTCTTCCCTCTCGGGGGGTTCCTGGGACTTGAGTTTCGCTTTCCAATCGTCGTCCCTCCGCTTTCGGTAGAGCATCGCCTGATAGAGGGCGAGGCCGCCCATAATCGCCACGAGCATGGTTAGGCAGAGACCATTGAACTGATTCCAAATGCTGGCCATCTGCCGCTCAAAGTTTTCCCAAGCGGTCGGCTCAAGGATGTTCTCGGGTCGGTAGGCTTCTGCGAGGAAGGGTTCTGCAGTCTCGTTGATGAAGACGATTTCAGGCTTCAGGGTGCTCTGCATCTCAACAGTCATCGTGACCGTGCCATTAGCCTCCATGTCGCGCGGGATGTGCATCCACGCTCGGAAGGTGAAGTTGACGCCGGGTGGGACATTGCTGATTTCGAAGTAGCGGGGGATTCCGTCTACCGCCCCGTGGCTAGCGCCGTCAGGCGGAACTAGACCGTGCTCTACGCTCATGTCGACATGGAGTGTGATTTGGAGGCCATCCTCACCGTTTCCGAGGTTTCGGAGGGTGAAGGCGACGGAAACATTGTCGCGGGAGTCGGTGCTGCTTTCGACCGTATTCAAGTCCCAGTCAACGAGCGGGCCGACTCTGACATCCATCTCGTGAGTCGCCAAGACCGTGCCGTCGCTCAGTCGAAGGGAAATCTCTGCCTGCCCGTGGCTGAAGGCGAGAACCATGCCGTCAACTCTCAGCATCAAGGTAGCCGCTTCGACAGTCTCTCCCTTCGGCACCACGATGAGGCTGCGAGAGAGGTCGGCGTGCAGCCAATCAGTTGATTCAACCACGATTTCGAAGGTATCCTCAAAGTTCCCGTTGTTGGTCACTGAGATCGCCGAGTTGCAGAACCCATTCGGGAGGAGGTCATCCTGACAGTCATCATCGACTACGAATGCTCCGGCACGCTCCCAAACGATGGTGGCATTAACCTCAATCATCACAGGCTCGTACGGATTCATCGCACTCCACACCACTACCCCAATTCGAATGTCACCCGACGACTGAGAGGGTGGTTGCACCTCCAAGTCGACAGTGACGGCAGTGTAGGGCAGCATTCCTTGTGCGCCCGGGCCATTCAGAAGATGAATGTTGAAGATGCCGACAAGCCAACCATCATGCAGGAACGAAATAGCTGGGTCAATGCCGGGAAGCGGTTCTCCATCTGCCCCCAAGGGAACCACACGGGCCACAATGCTCGCTGGCGCATTCCCGAGATTTCTTGCTGTGATTGGTGTCCTCTGCTTCAGTCCCGGGTCAAGGGTCAGATTCGCAGCACCAGAATCAATCCTGACGGCGTGCCAGGCGTCCACTTCGAGCGTGAACGAATAGTCGACATTTGCCCCATCAAGACTTGAAGTGGCCGTCAATGTGAACGGATGACGAACGAAGGCGGATGGCGTTCCATTGACAACTTCCGGGACATGGATGTCAAACTTCGGCCAAGCCAGGTAGCCCGGGGCCATTTCGATAGAGTTGGGTTGGTGGCAGGGTATGGAGGTGGCATTCCAGTAGCAGTTCCAACCACTTTGCCCGGCGATGGTGAAGTCTGCCGCGTCACTGAGGTTGGCGCCATTCGTGATGTTGATTGAGAGGACGATGAAACCACCCGGCACGACAAAGACATTCAATCCCGAATTCGGTCCCCATGAGAGGTTGCTCGTGTGGTTGGAGCGGCCGCTCGCTTCGGAGGGCACCGACCCCGTCTCTTCCCCTTGCCGTTCGGCCGGTAGGTTGCCCATCGCCGAGACCAACAATAGGAGGGTTAGCACAACCACGCGTGCGTGCATGAGGGGGCCGACTCCTCGGCCCTCTTGAATCGTTCCTCCGGACTGTTCGATTCCTGCATCGAATCGGGGGGTTTCAATTGGGCTTCCGGCGTAGATTCTAAGGGGTAGGAGGTTGTTCGACCGACGATGGCGGGTATTTGGCCTTTCAAAAAACAGGCGGCGGAGCCGGAAGGCCCGAAGATTGTCGAGTACGACAGAAGTGAGGGTACTGCGTCTGAAACGCTAGCCGACAGGAGTCATGTGGAGGATGTGGAGTACAAGGCTGCGTTCGATCTTCTGACCGACCCTCATTTGGGCGCTCCAGAGGGGGGTGAGGCTGTCGGAAAGGTGGTCGTCGAACTAGATGGTACAGAGAGCAGTAATTTCGAGAAGAGCGATGACGGCTACTACTATCGCAAGAACTCCGACGGCTCCTTCGACCCAAATCCGCACATAAAAAATGAGGACGGAACATTTTCTCCGTACACAGCATGAGCCAGCCGTCGGACGGCTGGTGACGACACTTAGAGAACCGGATCGGGAATCAGTCGTCCGAGCGCTTCGATGTCGAATTCTCCCGCTTGAATGGGGACTCGCAATTCAAATGAATCACCGACCACCGGGTCGATTTCTCCGATGGTTCCGACTATTTCGCCAGCAACTGAAATCGAGGCGCCCCTGCCTGCCAACCAAGGCCCTTCACCCTCCGGTATCGGGCTGAACTCAATCTCGCTTGAGAGCGCTTCAGCTCCCAAGTCCCTCAACAGCGCCTGTGCGACCCCCTTCGCTCCGGTGAAGCCAGAGCCCACTTCAGCGCAGACCCAGCAGATTCGCTCCCGATTGTGATTGTCCCGAACGACGGTTCCCAACTCGTAAACCCGTTGTGGGAGTTCGTGGTGGCGGTTGGCGGCGAGCAGTCTCAGTAGGCTTGGGAGAAGGTGTTGGCGAAGGATGGTGTGGTCGATGGTGATTGGGTTGTGCAGTCGAGTTACTGCACCACATTTTGCATTTCTCATCTTGTCGAATTGGTCCCCCTCATTCGACAGCGACAGCGACTGAATCTGCTGCAGACCTTGGCCTTGCATGCTCTCCCTGATTCTCCTGTGAAGGGTCATTTTCGGCAGCGCAATCCCGGCACTCGAC
>CAUZJP010000184.1:0-3579 GCA_963580235.1 Candidatus Thalassarchaeaceae archaeon | reverse complement strand
GGAGGACATAGATCCCGTTGTCGCATGTGGAGATGTTCAAGTCCTCGATGAGGGGACGGGAATCCTCGATGAATACTCCCGCGGAGATGTTCATCGTGGCGCCGCCGACATTTGAGATGTTGATGTTGCGCAGCAGGCCGCCACTGTTACCCCAGTAGGAGACGGCGCGGGTGATCTGGTTGTCGAAGGTGACATCATCTACGAAGGGTGCCGAGCCGGCACCGATTGAGAGGCCGATTCCGTAGCGCCAGTTGGTCATGCTGCCGTGGACATCCTGTCCGCCATCTTGGAAGGTGGACCTCCGGATGACTGGGCTTGCCGAGTCGAACATGTCGATTCCCACGAGGTCGACATTGTCGAAGTAAGCATCCTCGATGACCGGATCGCTATCCTTGATGGTGAGGCCGAACTGCGCATCCTCGATAGTGATGTTTCGCATTGATGAGCCACGATTGCGGCTGCTGGCGTTGAATTGGAAGCCGTCGTGCCAAGTGAAGCCGGACTGCACCTGCACGGTGATGGGGTCGAGTTGAGTCCCTTGCGCAACGACCTTGCCCTCGATGTATATCCTCACTCCGGGACCCATGCGGATTATCGTGCCGGCCAATATGCGGAGTTCATCGCCGGCGGCGACGGTGTAGTCGCCGTTCACATCGATGGTTGCGGACCAGATTGTCAGCGCCCGCGAGCCAGCATCAGCAGAATCCGAAATGGTTGGAAGGGTGTCTGGCTGCGCAACCTCCGCAGGAGGGACGAGCCAAAGGACCGAGCTGAAAAGCATCAGCAAGACAAGGCCGCATGCACTGCTCCGGCTTGCACCCATGGGCGAGCCACCCTCGTCCACCCCTGTTTGATGATTCCCCATCACGCTTCGCGTGAGATTCAGCAAGTCTCGGCGGTCACTCCACTTCGATGACAACGAGTGGAATCCCTTGGTTTCTCGCCATTTCGATGATGACTCTCGTCCACTTGCTGGTCGGTGAGGGGAATGCGAGTATGTGAGTGGCAGACTCCAATATTTTGTGGGTCAATGAGGTCGCCGCCTCGCCCCTTCCCGTATCCTCAAGCCCAACCCGTGGAGCAATCCAAGACTCAGAGAAAACCGCGATTGGGACATTGTTGTTGTCAGCCCACCTCTCAGCGAGGTAATCGACACCACTCGCTCCACCTACAATCACAAGGTCGGGATGCGCCTCCGACTCAGTCCAATCATCGATCGCCTCCTCGATGACCGAGAAGTCGTAAAAACGGCTTGAGCCAACGATTGCAAGATTCACAACCCGCCCATCCTTATTCAAATCCATGCCGCCGAGACGGCCAAGAACCTCGGTGCCACCACCCTTCACCATGACCGTACATATTCGTAGCATGAAATAAACCCATTCCCCGATGTACGGGGGGTAGTAACCGGAAAGCGGAATTTGCGCGTGTGGTGGATAAACAGAACAGGTTATCATGGGGTCTCAGCCCGGCCCATCCGTGGACACAGCCTTCATCCTCCTCAAGACCGAACCCTCCCGAGAAAGGGAGGTATATCTAGCCCTTTCAGATATTGATTCTGTGGTTGAAACGCACGCCCTCTACGGTGAGTATGACCTGCTAGTACAGGTTCAATGCGAGAACTCGAAGGCGTTGACCACTCTGCTGATGCAGACGATGCGCCAGATTTCTGGTGTTCGTGAGACTGAGACGCTGATTGCGGTTGACTACTGAGGTGAATTGAATGGCTGTGGGATTCGTAATGATTGTGACTGCTGCTGGGTTCGAAAGAAGCGTTCGTGACGCCCTCGACTCGATCGAACTGGTGACCGGGCGCTGGGGCGTCTTCGGTGAGTTTGACATCATCACCAAGATCGAGGCGGATGATGACGCCACTCTGACCCGCTGCATCATCGAAGATGTACGGGCCATCGAGGGAGTCGTTGACACTCGGACTCTCATCGGTGCCGAGATCTGAAGCCGCTCCTCATGCGGCAGTGACTCTGTGTAGAGTGCCTTGGGCATACTCGGCGTAGTAGAGGTCGCCGTCTGGGTGGAATCGAAGAGGGAGCGGTGTCGAGAGTCCATCCAAAACGAGGCTCACCTCGCCACTCCAGTTCTGAGGATTTTCGGGGTCGGGTGAGAGGTCGACACGGACGATTTCCTTGCCTACTGGGATGATGGTGTTCCACGAGCCGAATATTGAGACGTAAACGGTTCTGTTTCCACCCGGTAGAGTTGAGTTTGGGGGTCGCCAGTCTATGCCGTTGGCGGAGGAGTGGGGGGTGAACTCTGCAATCGGGCCCACAGTGCCGTCGGGAACCGGGTGCTGCGGGTCGTCGTCGGGCCAGCCGTAGTCTGCACCCTCCACGAGCAGATTGAGTTCCTCGGGGGGGTGGTCGCCCTCCCAGTCCCTTCCGTTGTCGGTGAACAGATATCCCACGCCGGGCACCCAAACGCCGTCGTATGAGTTCCTCACTCCAGACGCAATCACCTCTGTCGAGCCGTTCCAAGGATCGACACGCATCAGTGCCGCGTTGCGTTCGTCCTGCTCATCACAGATGTTGCAAGTCGAGCCACTGTGCCAAATCAGACCGCCTTGTCCGTCGGGCATCACCGAATTGGTCTGATGGTTGCCCGAGGGAACTCCGCTGACGAGGACCTGTGGTTGTGAGAGATTCCACTCGGATGGAGAAGAGGAGGGGATGTCATAGGCGCTCAGGCTGCCCTGCTCAGACACGAAGAGGCGGCGGGAGTCGTTGTCGGAGTCTGTCCAATAGAGTACGCCGTGGGGAGCATTGAGGCCGGTTAGAAGCACGAGCGGATCGGCGAAGTCTCCGTCTAGTTCAAGCGCTAGGAGACGGCCGTCGCGGTCGCAGACGAGCAACCAGGTCTCATCCATCCAGTGTAGGCATGAGGGGCTGCCAAGGCCATCTGCAACCTGCTCTACTACATGCCCCTCGATGTCCAACTCGGGCGAGGGCTGGACGATGTAGGGCCACATCTGTCTGAGTGTCATCCCCCCTATGATGAGAAGGATGACGAGCAGCACGATGCCGACCATCCGCAGTCGAGGTCTGCTCTTGGTCTCCGACAGGACCTCTTCGCTCTCCAACTCCACGCCCTGTTGACGCGTCCCGATATGATGATGTTACCGCAACGCACCTCATTCGTGCAGGTGGGCGTGGATTCTCGAAGCGAGCGCTCGGCCGATGCCAGGCACTTGTCTGAGGTCTACCTCGCTCGCATGGTCGATGCCCTTTCTTCCACCAAAGTGACGCAGCAGGGCTTGGAGTTTCTTGGCGCCGAGTCCTTCTACCTCTTCGAGTGGATCTCTGAGCGTTGACTTGGCTCGGCGCTTTCTGTGATAGGTGTTGACGAATCGATGTGCTTCGTCTCTCGCAAACACGAGAAGTCTGCCCTGCCTGTCGAGAACCAGATTTGGTTGGTCTAACCGGTGAAGTGTCTCCTCTTTCTTGGCTAGTGCGGCGAGTGGAATTCGGTCTGCGAGCCCGTGTTCGGTCAGCAGGTCATGAATGGTTGAGAGGTGGGTCTCTCCGCCGTCGAGCAGCAGCAGGTCCGGCCACTCCTCTTGCCGTT
>CAUZJP010000183.1:0-3587 GCA_963580235.1 Candidatus Thalassarchaeaceae archaeon | reverse complement strand
AGGCTCTCCGGGCAATCAGCCACTTCAAGTCCCCTTTTGTTTTGATGTTGTCAACGAATGGCAAGATGACCCGTTCATCGTCGCAGAACATCCATCATTCACCATCGCTGAGGACTCTGAACTCTCCGAATTTGATCTCACGCCGTACGGTTGGGATGAGGAGGGCGACCCGGCGACCGTACGCAGTCACAACGCCACACCGGTTCAGACCGATAGGCTCGGCCTAACCACAAACGGGTCGCTAGTATCGGTACGGCCGGTCCTTCACTGGAATGGTCAAGAGTCGTTTGAGGTCTGCATTCGCCACCGGTTGAATGGTGCAGCATGTTCATGGATGACAGTGACAATGATTGTTACGCCGGTGGCAGACCCACCGCTGTTCAACTTCACAGAGATAGTGATGGACGAGGACGAGGTCTTCCTACTTCCCCTCACCGAGATGGTCTGGGATCCTGATGGTGACGAACTGAACATCACATTGGAAGCGGGTGAGGAGAATGTCACAGTCGAACTATGGCATGAGCAGTTGCGAATCACGCCGAACAATGATTGGTTCGGGCGGGCCGTGAACTGGGCGTTGGTGGCGAGCGACGGGGAGACCGAAGTAAGGCAACCGATTCGCATCGTGGTGGCAGGCGTGGATGACCCGACAATTGTCACTTGGCAGCGACCAGCCGACATTGAAAACAACATGACGAGACTCCGCTTCGACATTACCGACCCCGACTCGTCAGGACCGTGGACCGTTGAATACAACTGGGATGATGGCGAATGGGCAGAGATTTCCCCATCCTGTGCCGAGTCTTCGACCTCCAACTATGAGTGTCAGGCGGACCTGCTGACAAACGCTCTGACCTACGGTGACCGCGAGCTGAACCTGCGGGTGAACGACGGTGACTCGATTAGTGACATCGCTACCTACTGGGTTTCGAACTCTGATCCGAACGCTGCCGGGGCTTCCTCAGGTGGATCCGAAACCGAACTCTCTGGGTCTCTCATCCTTCTGATAGGGTTCGGCTTCCTGTTGGTGGCCGGCGGGGTTATCGTCTACCTAATGCGGAAGGATACCGAATACATCGATTAGATGCGCGGTTCACAGTGGGATATTGCCGTGTTTCTTGGGTGGAGTCCACTCTCGCTTCGAGCGGAGCAGTCGCAGGGCGCGGACCAGCCGGAGGCGGGTTTCCTGCGGTTCGATGACATCGTCTAGCCAGCCGTGTTTGGCGGCGACATAGGGGTCGCCGAATTTGTGCTTGTAGTCGGCGACGAGTTCTCTCTGAGTCTCAGCGGGGTCGTCTGATGCCTTCAGTTCCCGTCGATGGATGATATTCACGGCGCCGTCGGCGCCCATCACGGCGAGTTCCCCCGTCGGCCAAGCGACATTGTAGTCGGAGCGCAGGTGCTTGCACGACATTGCGAGGTAGGCTCCGCCGTACGCCTTGCGAGTGACCACAGTCATCTTTGGGACGGTCGCCTCTGCGTATGCGAAGAGGAGTTTAGCGCCATGGCGAATGATTCCCCCCCATTCTTGCACGGTCCCTGGTAGGAAGCCCGGGACATCCACGAAGGTTAGGAGTGGGATGTTGAAGCAGTCACAGGTACGGATGAAGCGCGCCGCCTTGACCGAGGCATCAATGTCGAGACATCCGGCGAGGACCTTCGGTTGGTTTGCGACGATTCCGACTGTGGTTCCTTCGAGCCGGGAGAATCCGACGATGATGTTGTCAGCGTAGTACTCGAACAGTTCAACGAAATGGCCGTTGTCCACCGTTTCCTCGATTACTTTCACGATGTCGTAGGGCCGATTCGGGTCGTCTGGGATGATGGACGCCAACTCGCCACACAAGCGCTCGGGGTCGTCACCTGTTTCGACGAATGGGGGTTCTGCAAGGCAGTGGTCAGGCAGAAATGAGAGTAGTTCTGAGACGATGGCCATCGCATCATCTTCGTCTTCGGCAATCTGGCAGGCGATTCCCGAGCGGCTCGCGTGTAGGTCTGCCCCACCCAACTCTCCCGGAGTTAATTCCCCAGAGGCGCTCTCTTCAGTTTCGAGGGGACTGGACATGAATAGTTGACCATGTTCGCGGCCGAGAACTACGAAGTCGCTCACTCCAACCGCTAGAGCAGAGACGCCGACAACTGGGCCGAGTACTAGACTAATCATCGGAATGCGACCACTACAGGCGATTAACCGGTCGAGCAACTCACCGGTTCCAGCCAATGAGTGTACCCCGTCATGGGCTCGCTGACCTCCCCCGTCCCATATTCCGACGAGTGGAATCCGAGCCCGTTCTGCCATTTCGGCAACCTTGCCGATCTTGAGTGCGTGCATCTCTCCCATCGAGCCGCCGAACACCGAGAAATCCTGTGAGAAGCAGAAGATACGACGGCCGTCAACAGTTCCATGACCACAAATAACTCCATCCCCTTCGATTGGATGCATGTGCAGATTGAAGTCGTGGTTGCGGTGGGTTACGAAGGCGTCAACCTCCACGAAAGAGCCCTCATCCAAGAGTGCCGCCATCCGTTCCCTAGCCGTCCCACGGCCGGTCTCTCTGATGCCGTCCATCTTCGCTCGGCCACCGCCGGCCGCCGCCCGTTGGCGACGCTGGAGCAAGTCTTCTGAGAGGTCTCGGCGACCTTGCGCGGGCGGGGGCACGCGTGACTTGGGAGCCGAGGGGGTGAATCACGGTAGCGGCGTGTGGTTCAATGCAAATTTCCAATTGGTGAATTGATTTTACCAATTGAAGTTGGATTATAGGTCTGTGGGGTTTTCACCAACTAAATCAGCGCTCCACGCGGCTGCTAGTTCGGCGCCAGTGACGCCCCTTGAGAGAAGGTGGTGCAACTTTGCGAGTGACGATTCCGGGCTGCTGTTTGAGCCGTGTCCGAGAATCCCCATTTCCTGTTGGTCGCGGCCCTTGCTGTAGACGTCCAAGTGGACGGGCCCGGAGATGCATTGGGTTGCCATCACGACGGTACCCCCACCATCGAGGTAGGCGGAGAAGGCCTCCTTGAGTTCACTGTTTTCGGGAGAGTCACCAGGGTCTTCCAGTGGGAGGTGGCCAAGGCCGCTGCCGTGGACTAGGATTGCGTCGTAGTTGTGGCTGCTGGCATGGGTGACTTGGTCGGCGAATAGTTGGGGGCCAGCGATTAGTTGCAGAATGCGAATGTCCTCTGAGAACGGGGTGGGAGATTCGCAGATATCTCTCGCCTGACTGGAGGCACGCGTCGTGTAGGAATCGGTGAGGGTGATTTCTGCTCTGCCGGCAACGACCTCGATTGAGCCGAGAGCTGGTTGGTTGATCGAGGCGAATGCGTCGCGGCGTGAGGAGTGATTCTTGCGCGCCGCACAGCCGGGCAGCACCGTCATTCTCCCGTCATCGCTTCCCTCGTGCATCACGATGACGGCTGAATCAGAGGCGCCGCTCGGCGTCGGTCCATGAGCAGCCCAGTGGATTGCGGCGATGAGGTTCTCGGCACCGTCTGATGAGCCTCGGTCGGAGGACCGCTGTGAGCCGGTGAAGGCGATTCGACCGGCGGGGACCCCTCCCTCGCCGGAGAAGGCGTATGAGAGAGCCGCTGCT
>CAUZJP010000182.1:0-3592 GCA_963580235.1 Candidatus Thalassarchaeaceae archaeon | reverse complement strand
GTGGAGTTGGTGGAAGACGGCGAAATGGCGATTCTCACAGAGGGTGATGAAGTCACATTCTCAGTCTCTGAAGATGCTGAGAAAGGGGCGGAACTCCTGCTCTTGGCCGGGGAGCCGCTCGACGAGCCGATTGCACGCTATGGGCCGTTCGTGATGAACACTGAAGAGGAACTACATCAAGCGTTTGTGGACTTCCAAAGCGGAAATTTCGCATGATTCGGCAGATAGCATGGTTGATGAACGACGATATTAGTGGGATTAGCATGAACCGCCGCCACAACCCCTGTCTGATTCTGGTCGCCCTGCTCCTGATGACATCCACTCTGCCCCTCACACAAGCCAATGGTGGGTGGGAAACCGATGTAGTCGATACTGCGGGCGAATTCAACGACTTTGATGACGCCATCACCGAACTGACCGATAGATGGAGCATCCCCGGCACCCAAGTTGCGGTGATGTTCAACGGCACGCTCGTCTTCTACAATGGATACGGAGTGGCCGACAGCGACTCTGCCACCAATGTCACGGCCGATTCGAAGTTCAGAATAGCAAGCCTCTCCAAGGCCGTGACCTCTTCGGGAATCCTGACCCTGATTCAGAACGGGACCATCTCACTTGACGACAGAATGGTAGATCTGATTCCCGGCCTAATCCCGAGTGCCTTGGAGGGCTGCGACTATCCAAGTCACTCTACTTCCTTCTCGATTGACGACATAACGGTGTCACATCTCCTCAACCACCGTGCTGGGTTCGACCCTTCGTCAGACCCGACCTACTGGCATTGGAACACCTGGGACAACAGGAACGACGACTGCCTCGACATCGACGGGCTGAACACAGACTACGATGATGGAAACCTCGCTCCCGTGGCGATGGAGAGAATCCTCTCCGAATGGCTGCGCCGTCCGCTCGACTACGAGCCCGGTAGCGACTACGAATACTCCAACATCGGATACCAGATTCTGGGGCAGATCATCGAGGCACAATCCGGCATGGGATACGAAGCCTACATCCTCGAGAATGTGCTGACACCGATGGGCATCGACAGCATGTCAATCGGAATGACGATGCCCGACCAGAGAGCTGAGAATGAGGTCACCTACTACGACTACGAGGATGACACCAGCCCGTGCCACTTCCCATCAGGCGAGGATGCGGACGGTGACCCTGTCTTCCCTACGGCTGCGGACCCTGACTGTGGCAACTTCGTGATTGAGGAGAAGGATGGAGGGGGTGGCTGGATTGCCACCGCAGCGGACTATGCACGGTTCCTTGCGCACATCGATGGAACACTGACGACGACCGCCTTCAACGACTCGTTCGAGTACTTCATCTCAAATCCGGATGCACCTGAATACAGTTCGTACTACGGCCATGGCGTGTTCGTGAGCGCGGCCAACACCAACATCTGGAATCACTTGGGCTCATTCTCAGGTTCATCCACCTACTTCAAGCGGGTCATGGTTGATAACAACGGAACTGACGAACCCGTCTTCGTCGTGATGTTCTCGAACACCCGGCCGACATCCAGTCTGGATATCGATGGCTCATCGTGGACATCTGACAGGACGAGCACCATCGCCAGCGAAATCTACGATGTGGATTGGGCCAACATTTCGTTGTCCAAGCCCATGCCACCATGCACTCCCGGTGACACCAAACCGGCAGATGACGGCTGCAACAACTGCGTCTGCACAGAGGATGAGATATGGGCGTGCACCATGATTTACTGTCCCGATGAAGGTGAGGGAAACGAGACCGAAGTGGAGGAGATTCCTTGCAACCCCGGCGACACCATGCCTGCTGAGGACGGCTGCAACAACTGCGTCTGCACTGCAAACGAAGAGTGGGCGTGCACCCTGATGTATTGTCCAGATGACATAGACACGATTCCGAGAATCTCGATGTGGGCCGGCAAGGTCAACCAACACAACGAGAACGGCACTTGGATGACCGATCCTGACGGAGTTTCTGGGGGGCATTCTAGTACTGATTACCCTGATGACTACTATGATCGCAAACTCGAGTATTGTCAGAAGTTCTGGCCCGATACTCACGATGTCTATCTGCTCCCGAACAAGGAGACCATTACCTTCTACACCCAAGGCAATCAGGACGCCTATGAGTCCACCAAGGATGTCTATCAGTGCGTAGGTGCCAATGGAATAGGACAGTACGGGGCTGGCGATATAGCGATTGAACCCCCAGTCGAAGAGAAAGGTGGAGTCAGTGACCTAGTTCCGGGATTCAGCCTTGCTGCCGCACTCTCGATGCTTGGAGCCGCGGCCCTGCTCAGGCGCCGACGAATTGAAGTCTAAGTGACCGCTGCGAAGTTCATCTGACACCGCCCCGCTGTGGGAATGTGCTGTCGGAGGTGCGAATATGCAAAGCCCGCCAGTAGGAAGCCCCATCTCCAAGATTGAGCCGAAGATAGCGGCGAAGTTGGCCAAGCAGTCCTACCAACTGGTCGGAGAGCACGGCGGCGTCAAGGTGTGCCACTGGACCAAGGAGGACCTCAAGAACGACCGCCACTGCTACAAGGGGACATTCTACGGAATCGAGTCTTCAGGCTGCATGCAGATGGCGCCCAACGTCGACACCTGCAACCTCGCCTGCACCTACTGCTGGAGAGAGCCACACTCGGAGACCCTGCACAAGATCGACGACGACCCGGAGCACCTGTTCTACGAGAGCGTGCGAGGTCACCGGAGGCTGTTGACCGGCTTCAAGGGACACAAGGATGTCCCGTTTGAGAAGTGGGAGGCAGCGCAGAACCCGAAGCACATCGCAATCTCCCTGAACGGAGAGCCGACCCTCTATTCGCGGCTTGGAGAATTTTTGGAAATTTGCCACGACCACGGCGTCTCGACCTTCCTGGTCACCAACGGCAGCCTGCCGAAGGTGATTGAGAATCTCGACCCGCTTCCAACTCAACTCTATGTCAGCGTCGATGCCCCGAACAAGGAACTCTTCAACAAACTCTGCAAACCGAAGTTCAACCAGAACGCGTGGGAGAAACTCGTGGAGACGCTCGAAATCCTTCCCTCTCTTGACACCCGCACGGTCTGCCGCCACACTCTCATCAAGAACCACTCGCTGGGCCATCACGAGGACTACGCGAGGCTGGACAACATCGCCGACCCCAACTTCATCGAGGCGAAGGGCTACGTCTATGTCGGCCACTCGCAGAACAACCACGTCATCGATGACATGCCGGCACACACTGAGATCATGGAGTTCGCCCACAATCTCGCCGCACTGGTCGGTCGAGAGGTTCTGTCGGACAGGCGAGAGAGCCGGGTCGCCTTGATTGGCAAGGAGATGATTCCGGTCACCCTTCCTGTGGCCACTCGGGAATTCCCTGCTGACCTCGGGATTGCGCCGCCGCAGAACTACAAACTCCCGCTCGTTTGACTATGCGGCGGGACAGGCGGCCAAGTTGTCGTCTGGCAACTCAAGCGGCGAGGAGATGATTTTGATTGGCTTTACCGCCACACCATCAGACCACTCGCCAAGGTCCGTCATCTCGCCTTCGGTCGTGAACCACGCCTTGGCTGCGGCGGCAGATACATCGTCATCCCACGCTGAAGAG
>CAUZJP010000181.1:0-3599 GCA_963580235.1 Candidatus Thalassarchaeaceae archaeon | reverse complement strand
CCCGTCACTACCGAGTGCTTCGTCGATGATGGTGCGCCAGTCTGACATCTCTATCGTGCCGCCAACATCACCCATCCGACTTGAAGCAATCGCCATCCACGGCTGCGCCGTCGACATCACGCCTCAACCACCTTCTCAGAGGGACCATTCTCGCTCACGGCCCCGTAGGGGCCCCGCTGTTCCTGCGCGGTGGGTTCATAACGGGACGGCAGGTCGGCGGGTCGCCCAAAACGTCGAGGGAGTCATATGAGTAAGCAGAGGGACCATTCTCGCTCACGGACCCGTAGGGGCTCCGCTAAGACGAACGAAGCCTTGGTCGATCTCATCGACCAACTGAAGGCCCAGTCTCGTTCTACTGGTGTAGCACTGTGGCGAGACGTGGCGCTACGGCTTGAGAAGAGTCGTAGCAATTGGTCGCAGCCCAACCTGAGCCGACTGAGCCGCCACGCCGCGGACGAGGGCATGGTCCTCGTTCCCGGTAAGTTGCTTGGAAGCGGCGAGGTCGCAGGCAAGCCGTCCGTAGCCGCGTTCAGCTTCAGCAGCGGCGCACAGGAGAAGATCGAGGCAGCCGGCGGCGAAGTGATGAGCATCGCTGAATTGATGGAGAAAAATCCAACTGGAACGGGGGTGTTTATCCTTGGATGAGGAGCCAACAACCTATGTTTTCGATGCCACCGACCAGGTGCTCGGACGACTGTCCAGCCATGTCGCCAAGATCCTCTTGAGCGGACAGCGGAGTGGTACTCTTGACAGAGTCATCATCGTGAATGCGGAGAGCGCAGTCGTGTCAGGCACCAAGCGTGCAGTGATGGCAACCTACCGCAAGAAGTACGAGTTGAACCACGCCCGAAAGGGTCCCTTTTTCCCACGCATGCCCGACAGGATTCTCAAGCGGACAGTCAGGGGAATGCTGCCCTACCAGAAGAACTCCACAGGCCGTGCTGCATCGCGAAACCTGCGTGTCCTGAT
Source organism: Candidatus Thalassarchaeaceae archaeon (assembly GCA_963580235.1). Lineage (GTDB taxonomy): Archaea > Thermoplasmatota > Poseidoniia > Poseidoniales > Thalassarchaeaceae > MGIIb-Q1. The sequence continues at coordinate 2,630 of CAUZJP010000181.1, read as the reverse complement.
TAGTTGTCCAAGCCACCTTTCAGGGGATTCCCTTCCTGAGGGTCATGAGAGGGGGGACCTCTCGGGGGTCACTCGTCCTCTTCCGGAGCGCTTCATGAAACTCGGCAAGATTTCCGAGAATCTCGGTGCACCGATGGACAGAATCCGAGGTGAATACTGATGGCACGCAGGAAGCACAAGAAGTTGGCAGTCGAGACCAGCGGCAAGCGCAAGACGGCGATTGCCCGCGCGGTGGTGAAGCCCGGCAAGGGTAGAGTCCGCGTGAACAGCCAGCCAATCGAAATCTTTGAGCCCGAAATCGCTCGCCGCAAGGCGATGGAGCCACTCGTAATCGCTGAGGCGATGAACCGTATTGCAGATGTCGACATCAATGTCGATACGCAGGGCGGCGGAGTGATGGGTCAGGTGGATGCAATCAGGACCGCAATCGCTCGTGGACTAGTCAAGTACAACGGCGGAGCCGAGGGTGATGATGAGGACCTCTACAAGGAGTACCTCCGATTCGACCGAAGCCTGCTAGTGAACGACCCGCGCAGGAAGGAGCCCAAGCACCAACTTGGTCGCGGAGCACGTGCAAAGTGGCAGAAGAGCTACAGATGAGAGGTGAATGAAAATGTTGATTCCAGTACGATGTTTTAGTTGTGGAAATGTGATCGGTCACTTGTGGGAGGACTACAAGACTCGGACCGAAGGAGATGATGGCGAGGATGCCGGCGAGGTTCTGAACGACCTCGGTGTCGAGCGCTACTGCTGCCGGAGAATGTTTGTCTCCCATGTTGAACTGATTGACGAAGTTGCGCCTTTCAGCGTCTTTCGCAAACCGTGAGTGTATTTTCACGGGCCCGTGGGTTAGCTTGGCCTATACTTGACGGCTGGGGGCCGTTAGACTCCGGTTCAAATCCGGACGGGCCCACTTAGAGCGATTTTCGTTCTTGCCAGCTAGTGACTCGCATTTGGGTGTCAAGTACACCGTTGTGGCGGTTTGTGCCCTAGCGCCTGCTGACTCGGGCGGGAAGGACTTGAAAGGACGCGGCGCTCATGGATGCTCCATGAGTGGTAGCGTTGGTCGGGCAGTGGCTCTCACTTTTCTGATGATGACATCGTTTTTATTGGCATTCATCGGTGGAGTCGAGGGTCGAACAATCTCGTCTGACGAGCGTTGGTCGGGTGATTTCGTACTCTCCGAGGACATCTCCATAGCTGCGGGGGTAACTCTCACGATCGAGGCGGGAGCCAATGTCACAGTGACGGGAGATTATTCGATATCCGTGCACGGAAACCTGCTTGTCCAAGGGCTTGCAAACGACCCAGTTGTCATTTGGAGTAACCACACCCCCGTTTGGCAGGGAGGTCTGACCGGCCTCTGGGATGGGATATTCGTTGAGGTGGGAGGCGCCTTGGTGGCCGACAACTTGGTCTTGCGAAATGCGCGCGCCGCATTCGATGTCAACGGAACCGCCAACCTAGCCTCAGTCACAGTCGAGGATTCCTACATGGGAATCCGCACGCGCGGTGTAGTAACCGCGACCGATTTCATCTGTGTACGAATCGACTTCACCTGCGTCGAGGTGAAGCAGAGTGGGGCTTTGACAGTCAACGGATTGACTTCGGTTGATTCGGCTATCACTGTAGAGAACCACGGCCACCTCGACCTCGATTCCCTGTCGGTGTCAGATGGTTCCATCGGCATGATTCTCAATGACGGCTCAACCGGTGATGCAGACAGTTTGGACATCTCTGACACATCGACAGCCATCATCAGCCGTGGTGCGACATCTGTTGCCGTCGATTCGCTTTCAGTCACTGGAGTCGGACTTCTCTTCGATGGTGTCGGCAGCGATGGGGCGAGTCTCTCAAATGTCACCGGGGAGGTGGATTTGGTGGTCATCGGCTCCGACTTGGTCGATGTCACCCTCTCTGACCTGACACTCACCGGAACTAGTGCATCCGGTTGGGCTCTCACCCTTGCCACATCAGGCCAGTTCACTCTACGCGACTCGACACTCTCCGGATTCTCACAGGGGTTGAGACTGAGCGGAATTGGCGTTCAGACCTTTGATGCAGTTGATTTGACCACCTCCGGAACTCTTCTTGATGCGACTGGCTCGGGCAGATTGGATGTCACCGACTCCCAATTTTCAAGCGGGGAGGAGTTTGGGCATGTCTCGAGTTTGGATAGTTTCTGGACCGATTCAACCTTCACCGGAGGAGACTCATCGAATGGTTTGGAACTGATAGACGGAAAGCATGTATTCACATCGGTGACACTCTCTCGCGCCTTCCTCGGCAGCGATTCCACCTCATACGGACTTGCGGTCACCTGGGCCGATGTCGAGAGCCACGGGCTGACCCTTGAAGGGTGGTCTGACGGGCTCCAATGCAGGACTGACTGCTCAATCTCGGGGACCTCGTTGACCTCTCAGTTGGGGGGCTTGCTCTCTGGCAGCGGAGTCATCGTCGATGGTGGCTCAGTTTCGCTCGATTCGCTCACCACTGGTAACTCCCAGCACGGCGTCCATCTCGTTGACGGCAACCTGCATCTCGGCACTTGGACAGCTGCCGGACACCAGGCCGCGACTCTGCATGTTGATGCTGAACAGAGCGCGGTGGTCAGGAGCCTACCCGCCTCG
>CAUZJP010000180.1:0-3616 GCA_963580235.1 Candidatus Thalassarchaeaceae archaeon | reverse complement strand
ACGGAAGGCGTGAATCGATAGATCCCATTCGGTTCTGCTGCTGCTGATGCCAATCCGGTAGGCGAGGCCGGATTCACCTTGAATTGCAATGTTGTTGGCCGTTGTGAGAGAGACTGCATCGCCAAAATTCGACCAAATCGAGGAGAGGAATTGCAGTGCGCGGCGTTCTGGTAGCGGAGCGATCTCCTCACTCTCGTCATCCTGCAACAGGAGCCATTGAATTGCTCGGAGGTATTGGCCAATCTCTGAGTTGGGCGGGTAGAGAGACCACGCCACAACCATCCTCCACACATCTGCATCAAGCGGGATGCGCGAAACACAGAACCCATTGGAAGAGCGACACAAGAGATGGAGACGGTCGTCCATCACCACGAGTGAGGGGAGATATGGAATGCTGCGTGACTTCTCTCCATCCGACTGAAAGATTTCTCTCCAAGCGCGCGCAATTGAGCCGAGGGTGTACTCGAGTTTCTTCCACTGCTTCGGGTGAAGAGTCTCGTTGTCAGCGAGAGTGTCGTCGATTGAGGAATCACTGCGGTCACAGGCGAAGTGCCAGAAGGGATGCATCCCGACCCCGGCGAAGATGTGTCCAAAGTTGCGGTCAATTAACGAACGCAACTCCTCGTTGAGAATTGCGGGTGCTGAGTCGTAGATTCTCTGCTGCACCCAGCCCAGAGACATGGGGTCGGAACCGGTCCAACAGGCGGCAGCGAGTGCGGCGAGAAGTACGCCCCAATCGTTGAATTCCTCATGCTTGCGGCCTTCAACATCCTGTGAGAGGAATGTGGCGAGGTCATGCGATGGAAGCGGGCCCTGTAGCCGTGAATCGTCGATATAGTGTCCATTGCCCCTTCGCTCATAGACCGAACCACAGGGGAGAGGGAGTTCAAAGTGAAGATCGTCCAACTCTTCGGAGGTATGTAATTCAAGGTACTCCTGCCACTCTGCAATCTCATCATCATCCCAAGATACTCGACCGTTCCCCGCCTCCAAACCGGGCACCGCCCCAATTGATGGCGCTGAGCCGATGAGTACTTCCAAAATGTGCTGAAGTTCTGACTCGTCACCCTCTCTTAGAGACTCCAAACCGACGCCCGAAAGAACCCCTCGAACAGTCTCCAAGGCCTTCTCCTCAGGCTTCATCACCTCGTGCGCTAGAGTCAACTTCGGAAGCAGGATAGTACAGCGGGGGCACGCGGCTGCAGTAGAGGTAGGATCACAATGGTTGCAGCGCATCGAAAGTCATAGTCGCCCGACCCTATTTCAAGCGAGTAACCCGCATTCGCGCTGTATGTTAATCCTGAACACCGGTAAGCGAGCCAAGTTTTTCCGGCTGAATGTAGGGGATAGCTGTCAAATGTTCGAAAATGCGGCGATTGCCCGTTTAATATCGTCATCTTCGACATGCAGGTGACAAACTGCTCGCAAGGTGTTCGGCCCGACCTCAAGAAGGTCAACTCCTCTCTCAGCGAGTGCCCCTACCACATCATCGGCTGATTGTCCAGTTGTGAGCGAGATGTAGCACATGTTGGTCTGTACTGCCTCGAGATTGACTGAGAAGCCATCCATCTCATTCACCGCCTCCGCTAACCTTCGCGCCCGCGCGTGATCTTCGGCCTGCCGCTCGATATTGTGCTCCAGCGCGTACAATCCGGCGGCGGCGAGGATTCCTGCTTGACGCATCCCGCCGCCGAACATCTTGCGCCAACGATGCGCTTCGGCGATGAAGTCGGAGCCACCCACCAGTAGTGAACCGACAGGAGCACCCAATCCCTTAGAGAGACAGATTGAGATCGAATCACAATCCTGGACGATTCTGGAAGCGTCGATACCCGTGGCGACGACCGCGTTGAACAGTCGAGCGCCGTCCATGTGCACCTTGCAGCCCGCCCGCTTGGCGATTTGGCATATTTCGTCTATCGTAGACAACTCATAGCAGGTCCCACCACCTCGGTTCGAGGTGTTCTCGATACAGACCAATGAGCCGTTTGGATAGTGAGAGAGGCTACCCTCCGCCTTGCGAATAGCACTTCCCACATCGGCGGGCACCATGATGCCGTGATGAGCGTCGACAAGCGCTATGGAACAGCCCGACAGCGCCGCATAACCGCCACCCTCGTAGACATAGATGTGACTGGTTGTCTCCGTCACGATCTCATCGCCCGGATTTGTGTGGGTTCGGATGGCGACCGCGTTCGACATCGTGCCAGAGGGGACGAAGAGAGCCGCCTCCTTTCCGAGCAGGGCCGCAGCCTGCTCCTGAAGCATGTTGACCATCGGGTCATCGCCCAAGACGTCGTCGCCGACTGGAGCACCCGCTATCGCCTCCCGCATGGCCGCGGTCGGCTGGGTTACGGTGTCACTTCGCAGGTCAACGCGGTCTGACGAATACTCTCGCATCGCCTCGGGGAAGGCGCTCTCACTCATAGCGAGCGCGCTCGATGATTTGGTTAGGATTTCTCCACAGACCATCATCAAGAGAACCGCACATGGCGGTTTTGACCGTAGCAGAGAGGGTGTGCTACCCTCGGAGCGTCAACCCCAGGAACGATCCTTGTAGCCGCAACGGTCACAGCGACCGTGCCTCATGTGGAGGTTGCATGTAGCTTTGCGACATTTCGAGCAGCGACGGCTGCAAGTTCTTTGGCAGATTGAACAGCGAGCCACGAATAGCAGCAGAGGCAATAGGATTTGGAGATTCCTGTTAGGGTGTGGATTTTCTCAATTGGATTCGTCTAACCGGGTGAGTTGACGATGGAAGTGATGCACGCCTGTCTCTCGGGTGGGAGAGTACCTACCGCGCTCGTACGCACGCGAGGCAACCCCGCGCTGGGTCGCCTCGACGACGAACTGGTCCTCCGCCTCCACCTTATCGAGGTCGCCGCCAGCACCCTGCCCAAGTTTCGAGGAATCCCAGACATAGCCGTGGTAGACTATTTTCGTTCGTTCGACAGAAATAGGGACGACGATGTTGACCGACAGACCCCACGGGTAGAAGTTGAGCATCAGGCCGGGAAACAGCCAGTAGTAGTAGGCGGCGACATTCTCGCCGTGGTCAGGAGAAGACTCGGGCAGGTCGAAGCAGGGTTCTCCCTCTCGCGCCATCCCAACTTGCAACACACCGCCATCAAACAGTTCGGTTCGATAGCCGTCATAGTCGAGCACATCGTGCAGGTCTCCATGGACGAATGGAATGTGAAATCCCTCGAGGTAGTTGTCGACATAGAGCGCCCAGTTGGCATCGATGTCATACTCCCGGTCGCGGGAAGGATCGTGCTTGAAGTCGGCCACCGGCATCCATCCAATGCGCTCGGCAAGCGGCGCTAGCCACCGCTCACAGTCGGTGCCATCCAGCGTCGAGAACAGCAGGCCCATCCACTCTGCCAAGGGAAACTCCGCTAGGTTGTCAGCGGCGCTTGGGAAACCCTCCACCTGCTCGAACTCGGGCATGTTGCGGAAGCAGCCATCCAGTCCGAAGGTGCGTCCGTGGTATGGGCACTGGAGAACAGAAGTCTTGCACGGCTCGTTAGCGACCAGCATTCCGCGGTGGGTGCAGACATTGGAGATACAGCGAGTGCGCTCCCCCCCAGTGAGAAGAAGCGGTTCTCTCAGGAGT
>CAUZJP010000179.1:0-3618 GCA_963580235.1 Candidatus Thalassarchaeaceae archaeon | reverse complement strand
TTTCCGGGCTCTACCCTTCACAGCCACGGCACGCACAACGCCATCGTCCCCCCCTGCAATTGCAATCACTCCGTTACAGGCGAGTGAGAGGACACTCTCTTCGGCCCCCTTGTCCAAGGTCTTGAGCCCACTTCCCGATTTACCGAGCCTTGAAACGGCACCGGATGCGTGTCCGAAAATAGTAGTTCCATCGATGGTGGCGCCACATAGAATCGGGTCGTCTGGTGAAAGTTCGAGGTGTTCACATTCGTCGTCTGTCTGCTGCATCAAGCCACAGCGAGGTCGTCCGAGACCCATCGTAGCAAGACCCGTACCATCCAGCAGCAGGTGCCAGGGTCGTTCATCGAAGGGATCCTCACGCAGAACTTCACCATCGCCATCGAATCTCCAACAGGTTGACTCGATGAAGTCGTTGAACTCCAACTCGTACACCGAAGAGGTTGCGAGTATGCGAGTTCCGTCATCCGTGCAGGCGACTAGGTCTGAGGAGCCCCCCAATGTGTGGCGCCAGCGGAGTTCACCATCCGCCGCATCAAAACTGACCACCTCGGCCCCGGCAGTGGCACAGATGAATGGAGGCTCCGCATCACTGGCACCAGCCATCCTCTCAACCCGGTCTTCGGCCTCAGAATCCCAGATGCGCTCACCCTCTGAATCCCACGCTCGCAGGTTCCCATCCCAGTCGCCGGCGTACAAGCGCGTGCGCCCGAGGAGAACTGAAGATGCGGCAGCCGGCATCTGCCGAACGAACCATGCATAGTCTTCGAGAGAGGCCACGGCTACGCATGATGCGTCGGTGGCTATTGCACTTCGCCCGTTCAGACCCCATACAGTCGACCGATCTTGTCGGCGAGGTAGGCGACAAACGCATCCGGCTTGGGCTGCTCACCAGTCGCCTCCTCGATGTGGTCCGCCGGCTCGAGGATGCTGCCTCGCGCGTGCACGTGAGCGCGCATCCAATTCAATAGAGGTTCGAAGTCACCCTGTCTCACCTGCTCGTCGATGTCGCCAATGTCCTTCTCAGCGGCTTGGAGCAACTGCGCGGAGTAGAGGTTTCCGAGAGTGTAGGTCGGGAAGTAACCAAAGGCACCGAAGGACCAGTGAATGTCCTGTAGAACTCCCTCAGTGCGAGTGGGTGAGCGGACACCGAGGAACTCATCGTACATGTCATCCCAGGCATCTGGAAGGTCGTCGACCTCCAACTCGCCGTTGATGAGTCGCTTCTCGATTTCGTAGCGGATCATGATGTGAAGATTGTATGTCGCCTCGTCCGCCTCAACGCGAATCAGACTCGGCTCGACCTGATTGGCAGCCTGCCAGAGCATCTCGGGCGTCACATTTTCGAAGTTTGCCGGAAAGTGCTGCTGCCAAAGTGGAAACGACCACTCACAAAAGGCAAGAGAACGGCCTACCTGATTTTCCCACAATCGACTCTGGCTCTCGTGGACACCCAGGCCGTTCGCCTCACCGACTGGCTGGAAATCCAAGTCCCGAGGTCTTCCCTGTTCGTACAACGCATGGCCGGTCTCGTGCATGGTTCCGTAAATTGCGCCGAAGGGTTCCTTCTCGTCGTACCGTGTGGTCCAGCGAACATCGTCGGGGTTGGAGCCGCCACAGAAGGGATGGGTTGACTCATCTCGCCTGCCCGCCTTGAAGTCAAATCCGATTGCCTCTGAGATTGCCTGGCTGAACGCCTCTTGGGAGGCCTTTGGCCACGGGTAGGCGTGAACCCAACTGCAGTCCGGCTTGTCCTCAAGTTCGGAGACCGCCTTGATGAGCGGTACTGAGGACTCTCTCAAACCGGCGAAGAGAGGATCTAGTTTGGCCACTGTGAGGCCGGACTCGTAGAGATCTAGGAGCGCGTCGTAGGGGTTCTCATCATAGCCGAGGTAGCCGGTTAGTTCACGGGACATGTCAATCATCTTGGCAAGGTCGTCCCGGAATATGGAGAAGTCATTCTTCTTACGCGCTTCAGTCCATGAGACGATGCTCTTCGAGGTGTGGCGAGCCATCTCCTCAACGAACTCGGTAGGCTTCTTCGTCGCCTTGTCATAGGAATCTCGGATGATTCTCAGATTGCCCTGTTCGACTTCGCTACCGTTTGCTTCCGACTCAGCGGCAGCGAGCAACTCGCCGACCTCGGGCGCGGTCATTCTCGTGTGGCCCTCCTTGGATATCCAAGCCAACTGTTCGGCCCGCATCTCGGCGCCCTTAGGTGGCATCATGACCTCTTGGTCCCAGCCGAGCAGTCCACCGATTTGTCCTATCACGTCCAACTCTCTCATGCGCCCCATCAGTGCGTCGTACGCCTCGCCCATGAGCGTCGGAATATGGCTTCCGCCTCAAACCCTGCGACCAATCATTCAGTGTCTGAATCATTGAAAAAGGTCGGGATTTCGTAACTGTCGATGACTACGGGGGAGGCCGAGCCGCGGTGGGATTATCTCATCTTGGAGGAGGACATGCGGAGGGACAACAGAGGGCGTGTTCAATGCATCATCGACGGTGTGGTGCGCATCTCCGACATCTCGGTCGCGCTCGAGGCGGCTGGCATGCATGGTTGGATGCTCACTCATGTGCTGCCATTCACGGATGCACACCCCTTCAATCGGTTCTTCCTGCGCAAGATTCGTGAGCCGCTAGGCACTGGCGAAGGGTCTCAATTCCAGGCTTGACAATCAGAGAAACTCCGCTCAGTAAGCTGGTGTGCGCTAAAGTGGACTCACTAGTCCTCACTGTCAGCACCATCCCGCTTGGCCTGCAGGAAGGCGGCTAGGGCGTCGATGTCCTCGAACTCGAATGTTACCACGCTGATGTGCTCGCAATCCTGACAGATGAAGCGCTTGCCCGTCTCATATCCCATGTAGGGCGCGATGCGGGGGCTGTAGCAGTTCGAGCAGACCTCGATGCTCACCTCTCACACCTCGCCTCAGACCTCAACACCGAGCCAACCTCTCAAAAACACCCCAATGCCGAATGAAATCAGGCTGACGACGATGAGGATGGCGGACATCTCCACGAAGCGGTGCTTGAACGACTTCTGGTCGACGACCGAGATGTAGTAGTTGAACACGGCCACTATCACAAAACCGATTACGAAGGTGCAGAACAGTGCTTGGATGTGCGTCTCAAATCCATACACCAACGGACCATCCGCTGAAATTAGGAGATATGGACAGACCAGCAGCAGGACCGTCGCAAGGTAGGCTGCCCAGGTGTACAGCGCCGCGGTCTTTGCCGAGCCCTCCTCTTCCTCCGCCTTCTTCGAGAGGAACTCTGAGGCACCCATGCTGAACGATGCTGCGATTCCGGTGACAAGGCCTGCCAGTGCTACCAACTTCATCGACTGCAGGGCGAAGGTGAGACCCGCCAGCACCCCGGTCATTTCGATCAGCGCGTCTGACATGCCAAGGACGATACTACCCGAAAAGTCGAGACGCTTCTCCTCCAGCATCCCGATGAGGCGCGCTTCGTGAGCGTCCTCCTCATCGGCCAACTCGTCCATGCCCAGTGCCCTATACTCAGCTGCCGCACCATGCTCGGTCCTCTCCATCAGTCTGACTGCGAAGGTCAGCCCTAGGAACATGGCCAACAGGTTGTGATAGGAGACCTTCCACG
>CAUZJP010000178.1:0-3627 GCA_963580235.1 Candidatus Thalassarchaeaceae archaeon | reverse complement strand
GCTCAATTCCTCTTCGGACACCTCGATGAATACCACTTGAGGTACTGGCGCGATGATCAGTTGTGCGATTCGCTCTCCGGCGGGAATCGTGTAGGATTCCCCCTCGCCTATCCAAGTGAGCAGCACCATCAACTCGCCGCGGTAGTCCGCATCGATGGTGCCCGGTGCGTTCGGCAGAATCAGCCCTTTGGAGGCGAGTGAGGAACGGGCCCTGACCTGCCCTTCGTAACCGGCGGGAATCGCCACCTTCAGACCTGTGCGAACTCTGCTACTCGAGCCGGAACTCACCACGGTTTCCTGAAGCGCTCGCAAGTCCCAACCAGCGGCCAATTGTGAACCACGAGTCGGAGCCTCGGCACCATCTGCAATGCGCGCGAACTGCACCTTGACCGGCTCGCCCATCACTGCGCCCTCGCGCAACTGTCCCCTATTGATTGAACGGTGGGTTAAACAGGGAGTCGCGGGTGGGCCGCTTCGATGACAGACTTCGACTATGAGTCTCTGCTCGACCGAGCCCACAAGAACATCCCCCGGGACATCTCGTCGTCCGCCCGTTGGAAGCTACCGGAACCGAAGGTGATGATTGAGGGCAGTCAGACGATTATCCGCAATTTTTCGGAGATTGTCGATATGATGGACCGAGACGGAAACCATGTCTATCATTTCCTGCAGAACGAACTTGGAACCTCGGGCAGCCGCGAGGAACATCGAGTCCTTCTCAAAGGCCGAATCCCGCCTAAGAGAATCAAGGAGAAACTCGGAAACTATGTCCGAACCTACATACTCTGCGACCAGTGCAACGCCCCCGACACCCAGTTCATCAAGGAGGACCGAACCACCCTTCTCAAGTGCCAGGCTTGCGGTGCAACTCGCCCAGTCAAACTGTGATTACGGATTGCGAGAGACCAGAGATGCCCGTGTTATTCGGCCCACTCTTGTTGGAACTCGTGCAACCCCGCAGCCTTTTCGGCTTCGGCAACTGACATTCGCACAGCCATCACGGTGTCCGGAGTGACGGAGATGCTGGTGATTCCGCAGTCGACGAGGAATGCTGGGAATTCTTCAGGATGGTCGGAAGGTGCCTGCCCACAGATGCCGATTTCGAGGCCGGCGTTGGTGAACTTCTCGACCGCATGCCGAATCATCGTCTTCACCGCGGGTGAGCGAGCGTCGACCGGGTGTTGGTAGCCCTCGAGGTCGTCCCTTGAGACTGCGTAGACCGTCTGCACAAGATCGTTTGAGCCGATTGAACCGCCTTGCAGTTCCATCTTCTCGATGAAGCTCTCGGCGTCGATGACATTGGAGGGCAATTCGACCATCACAAAGAGTGGAACACCGTCGGCTGAACTGATCTTCTTCTCGACCAGCAGTTGCATGACCGCCTCACCCTCTTCAGGTGAGCGGCAGAAGGGCACCATCAGTTGCAGATTATCGAGTCCAAAATCGTGGAAGACAGATGCCATCGCCTCAAGTTCCATCTCAAATGCGGGTTTGAAAACAGGGTCGAGATAGCGAGACGCACCTCGCCATGCAATCATCGGATTCTCCTCCTTCGGCTCGAAGATCCTCCCTCCGAGCAACTCTCTATACTCGTTTGACTTGAAGTCGGATAGCCGCACGAGGACCGGGCGTGGGTGGAAGGACGCACAGATTAGGCCGACCCCTTCGCGCAACTTGTCGATGAACAGTCCCCGCTTGTCCTCATAGTCCCAAGCGCGCCTCGCCACCTCTTCGACTGCCCGCCGAGCCACCGATTCATCCTCTCTTTCGAGCGCTTCTGTGTAAGGCGCTAGTTCCGGACTGATTTCACCGGTTTCGAGATATTGCTTGAGTGCCTCGTGGTGGACGAACGCCAGCGGGTGGATGCAGACCTCAGATGAGAGCACAAACTCGATTCTTGCCAGTCCAACCCCATCAACCGGTAGTTGGGAATCGGTGAGGGACTTCGTCGGGAATCCGACGTTCAGTTTGATTTTGGTCTGTAGGTGAAGGTCTGTGTCGACTTCAATCTCTTCGATTTCGAAGGGATGAATTCCTTCGTAGATGAATCCGTCATCCCCCTCTGCACAACTTCCAGTGACTGGAGTCAGATTCTCCAACTCCATCGCCTGCGCGCAGCCGACGATTGCCGGAATTCCAAATTCGCGCGCGATGATGGCGGCGTGTGAAGTCCGACCACCTTTCCGAGTGACAATCATCGAGGCCTGCTTCATGAGTGGCTCCCAATCAGGAGTCGTCATTTCGGTGACTAGGACATCACCCGGCTCGAAGACCCGCTGCTCGAAGGGGATTTCCTCCATCCGGACACCCTCGGCCACTCTCTTCCGCATCGCCCTCTTTCTGTCGAGGACCTCGGCATACGAACGGTAAGTTCTGACACGACCGGTGCCAATTCGCTTGCCGACCGCCTGCCCAGTAGCGAGCACCTTGCCGGTGCGCTTGAGCTGCTCGACCAAAGCCGGCTCCATGAGATAGAGTTCCAACTTCGCCTCGTCGGTGCGGGCGTAGACGGTCTCAGGCCTCGCCTGAACGATGAACAACTCGCCGGAGTTGCCATCCTTCGCCCATTCGATGTCCATCGGATGACCGTAGTGCTCTTCGATTGCAAGCGCCATCAGAGCCAATTCTCTGCACTCTTGGTTGGTTAGCGACCAGGTTCGCCTGTCACTGAGTGAGACTTCTTGTGTTGTCACTTCGTGAACTCCATCGTCAGCGTAGACCATCCGCTGATCCTTGCTGCCGAGTACCCTGTGCACGATTGCGAAGTTGCCTCGCCTGAGCCCCTCCTTCCAGACCGTGAAGGTGTCAGGAGTAACACTTCCCTGAACAATCAGCTCGCCAAGTCCGTAGGAGGAGGCGATGTGGATGACGCCGCGGTGGCCCGAATCGGGGTCGATGGTGAACATCACGCCAGAAGCCGCCTTGTCAGAGCGAACCATCTTCATGACGACTACGGAAAGCGCAGAATCGAGAGGATTCATCCCCTTCTCCAACTGGTAGCCAATCGCCCGTTCTGTGAACAGGCTCGCCACGCACTGCCGCCATTGACGAATCACGGCGCGCTCGCCGCTGACATTGAGATATGACTCATACTGGCCGGCAAACGACGCATCCTCGGAGTCCTCGGTGGTCGCAGAGGAGCGGACCGCGACATCGACGCCCTGTCCATACTCTTCGCACAAGTCGCCATACGCGCCAATGATGGCTTGACGAACTACCTCAGGCACCGGTGTCTGCCGAACTAGCGCCCGCGCCAACTTCGCTCTCCCGTGCAGATCGAGATGATCTGAGATGTCAGCACCGTCGAGTACCTGCCTCAGGGCGCTGAAAAGAGTCTTGCATTGCAATGCCTGCTCACGGATTTCGTCAGTTCCCTCCGGTTCGACCACATTGTCCCAATCGGTACTGGGGACTTCAGCGGTGACGAAGGTCTGGTAGGCATCGGTCGTGACATTGAATCCGTTGGGTATTCGCACCCCTGAATTCGTCAGATTTCGGTGCATCTCCCCAAGAGATGCTCCCTTTCCACCGACTGAGTCAGCATCTTCCATGCTCACTTCGTCGAACCACTTCACCAGTTTGCACTCGACCATTCCCCAATACCCCCGCGAACTAGGCTCGCGAGTG
>CAUZJP010000177.1:0-3642 GCA_963580235.1 Candidatus Thalassarchaeaceae archaeon | reverse complement strand
AGGACCCGCGCACCCGCGGTGGTCGCAGGGCACACGGTCCTAAGGTCGAGAAGGACTGGTCGCAGAAGGTCAACAGCAAGGTTCGCACTCTGGCGCGCGATGCGGCAATCGCCGCTTCCAGCGATGGCGAGCGAGTCGCCGCACGAGGTCACAAATTCGAAGATGGAGTCAGCTTCCCCATCGTCATCGGAAACTACGTCGAAGAGCGTGATGGCTCCAAGGAGAAGTACGACGTCGAGTTGATTCCGGCTGCTTCATCCACTCGCAAGTTCATCGCCATGATGCAAGGCATCGGCGTCGGCGCCGACCTCGACCGCGCCAAGAACGGCCGTAACATCAGGGCAGGCAAGGGCAAGATGCGCGGCCGTCGCCGCCGAACTCCCAAATCAATTCTACTCGTAGTCGGCCTGCGTGATGGCCTCGCAAAGGCTGCCCGCAACCTACCGGGCGTCGATGTCGTCGTCGCCAAGGACCTCTGTGCAGAAGACCTCGCCCCTGGTGGCGACTCTGGTCGTCTGACCATCTGGACAAAGAACGCCGTCGAGGCAATGGAGTGAGTCAAATGGATCCATACAAGGTAATCGTCATGCCGTGGATTACGGAGAAGTCACTCGAGGCTCGCCGACGCGCCAACCCAGAGGAAGGCCACTTCCAAAACAACAACCGTATCGAGTTCATCGTCAGTGAGAAGGCGACGAAGGCCGATGTCAAGGAGGCAGTTGAGCGCCTCTTCGAAGTCAAGGTGGCCAAGGTGAATATACGCATTTCAAAGCACGGCAAGCACGCCAGTGTGAAACTCGCTCCCGGCTACGACGCCGATGAGGCGGCCCAGAAGTTGGGAGCGTTCTGAATAGAGGTGATGAGATGGGTAAGAGAATTCGTGCACAGCGCCGGGGTTCCAGCCCCAAGAACCGCGTCTCAAGCCACCGTTTCCCCGGTGCCTCCCGCATCCCCCGCATCGAAGGGGAGATTGGCACGGTCATCGAGATTGTCCACAGTCCAGTTCACACTGCTCCTCTTGTCAAGATTCGCTTTGAGAATGGCGATGAGACCTTCCTCGTAGCAACTGAAGGCGTGTCAATCGGACAGGAAATCTCGTTCGGCCGCAAGGCCAGCCTGAAACCGGGCAATGTCACTGAGCTGGCGAGAATCCCAGAAGGGACGCCGATCAATAATGTCGAACTCCGCCCCGGAGACGGTGGGCGCATCGCCCGTTCAGGTGGCAACTCAGCAACCCTCGAGACCCGGATGGGCGACAGAGTCCGAATCAGAATGCCATCAGGCCGCCTCAAGGACCTACCAGGCCACTGCCGTGCGGTCATCGGAGTTCTCTCAGGCCACGGCAGATCCGAGAAGCCTCTGATGAAGGCTGGTACAGCACACTATAGAGCAAAGGCACGCGGAAAACCATACCCAAAGGTCAGCGGTGTAGCAATGAACCCTGTCGACCACCCGCACGGTGGTGGAAATCACCAGGCCGTTCACGGCCCCAACTCAGTATCACGCGGTGCCCCACCCGGCCAGAAGGTCGGCAACATCGCACCGAGTAGAACCGGCCGCGGCCGAGGCAAGAGAAAGGAGTGACCTAGATGGCAAGACGCAAGAAATCATTCCGCAAGCCGAAGGCGGCCCGCCGACAGGCGAGAAAGCGCCGAATGGGAGTCGCAGAACGCCGCAAGCGGGAGTTCACCTATCGCGGCTACACGATGGAAGATATGCTCAACATGCCGCTCTACCCCGCAGAGGATGGCTCGGAGCAGATGGCGATCATTAGCCTCATGCCAGCCCGTGCCCGCCGTTCACTCTACCGTGGTCTACCGCGCGAGAACGAGCACTTCCTCGCCCGCGTTGAAGAGTCTAGTGAGGGCTCCACCGTCCGCACACACCGTCGAGACATGCCGGTCCTTCCAATAATGGTGGGCAAGACAATCGGTATACACAACGGCCGTGACTTCGTTGAAGTTCTAATCCAGCCCGAGATGATTGGGCACTACCTCGGCGAGTATGCCATGACTCGTCGCCGACCTGTACACACCGGACCTGGAGTCGGTGCTACTCGGTCGTCCAAGCACGTGGCTCTGAAGTGAGGTGAAGAAGATGAGCAGAGACCGTACCAAACCACAGAAGGGGTATACTCAGTTCCTCGATGGCAGTCGTCTTGCTACCGCACGGGTCACCGGCGCTCACATTCACCACAAGCACTGCGTTCAGATTGCGAAGCACATCAAGGGGATGTACGCTGGTTCGGCAATCGAGTTCTTGGAGCAGGTCATCGCGAAGAGGAGGGCCGTACCCTATGTCGTTCGGTCCCGCAAGGGGAAGGGCGGCAATACGATGGCAGGACACCGCAAGGGTGCGATGGCAGCAGGACGCTACCCTCGAAACGCATCGCGTGTCTACATCAAGCTCATCGAGAGCGCCATGGACAACGCTCGCCAGCACCACGAAGACCTCGAACCAGAGGACATGCAAATCACCCATGTCGCTGCTCACCGCGGCCAAGTCGCTCGCAACATGCGCCCGCGCGCGCAGGGAAGAGCAACAGCATCCAATCATTACCAAGTCAACCTCGAGTTGTTCCTTGAGTCCTACGAGGCCGAGAGCGACGAGGAAGACATCGAAGGCGAGGACGACTTCTGAGGGGGAATCATAGATGGCCAAAGTAAACCAGATTCGTCACTTCGTCAACCGCAACGTCGAGCGTCAGCTCGTGCGCGAGTATCTGCTCAAGGAGACCGAGCGAGCCGGATTCGGCGGCCTCCATTTCGAGCGCGCCTTCGACAATCAGGCAATCTGCACCAAGGTCACACTCCAGGCGGAGAGGGTTGGAATGGTGATTGGTCGCCGTGGAAGGGTGATCAATGAACTACAGCGCAGAATCCGCGACGACTTCAAACTCGAGAACCCGAAGTTGCAGGTCGAGGAAATCGACCGCCCCGCACTCAACGCACAGGTGATGGCCTCCAAGCTGGCTAGCGCCCTCGAGCGTGGCTGGTACTTCCGCCGTGCGGGCCACAGCACCGTCCTCAACATCGTCGAGTCCGGCGCCAAGGGCTGCCTCATTATCCTCTCCGGGAAACTCACAGGCTCCCGCCACCGCACCGAGAAGTTCCTCAAGGGCCACATCAAGTTCTGTGGAGAGATTGCTCTAACTCACATGGACATCGGCTTTGCTACCGCAGTGAAGAAGCTAGGAACCATCGGTTGCACGGTCGCCATCATGAAACCTGGTGCTAAGTTGCCGCACGAGGTCGAAATCCTCACCCGAGAAGAAGTCGGACTCGCACCCTATGTCGAGCCGACCCCTCTTGACGAGCCAGTCAAGGTGAAGGAGCCGACTGAGGAGGAGGCACCCGATGACTCAGTGGAGGAGACGGAGTTGACCGAGGAGGAGGCGGAAGCCGAGTTGGCTGCAATCGCACAACTTGCTGAAGAGCAGGCTGCAGTCGTTGAGGAGCCCACTGAGGAAGCCGCAGCCGAAGAGCCAGCAGAAGAAGCCGCAGCCGAAGAGCCAGCAGAAGAAGCCGTAGCCGAAGAGCCAGCAGCCGAGGAGCCAGCAGAAGAAGCCGTAGCCGAAGAGGCCCCAGCGGCAGAATCCGAATCAGAGTCCAGCGATGAGACGAGCGAAGAGGAGGCTGAATC
>CAUZJP010000176.1:0-3669 GCA_963580235.1 Candidatus Thalassarchaeaceae archaeon | reverse complement strand
GTCATCAATGAAATCATTCCGAATGAGGCATTCATCCTCAACACATACTTCGATCCAGCGACCAGCGAGTGCATAATCGAATGCAAGGAACCCGGTGTGGGAGTTGGAAAGCGGGGGGCTCATCTGAAGGCGGTTCGAGATAAGATTGGTTGGCAGGTGAAGATTATCCGTGCCCCGAGGATGGAGAGCCGCACAGCGAATGATATTCGCCGCTTCAGATACGAAAAATCCGAGGAGAGGCGGAAACTGCTTCGCCGATTTGGAACTAACATCTACCGTCAGCAGAGGCCCGGGGAATCGTGGGTCCGACTCACTTCACTCGGCTCCTACCGAGAGGTTGGCCGGGCGATGCATCTCGTGACCACAAATGAGAGTAGAGTTATCGTGGATTGTGGTGCGAAGCCAGGCCGTCAGAATGAGTGGATGCCCTATTTCGCAGCGCCGGAAATGTTGCCACCAGACAAGATTGATGCCGTCGTCATCACCCACTCTCACCTCGACCACATCGGTATGCTCCCGGTACTGTTCAAGTACGGATATCGCGGCCCTGTCTATTGCACACCTCCCACGCGCGACCTCATGGTACTGCTCCAGATGGACTTCATCAAAGTCGCTAAATCAGAGGGTAGAGAACCTCCTTACTCTCTTGAAGACATTCAGGAGATGATGCTTCACGTCGTCGATGTCGAATGGGGTCAGACGACCGATATCGCCCCCGACATCAAGTTGACGATGTACAACGCCGGCCACATTCTCGGCTCTTCGTCACTGCACATGCATGTCGGCGAGGGTCTGCACAACATCGTCTTCAGTGGTGACATCAAATACGAGAAATCGTGGTTGTACGACGCCGCTCATGTTCGCTTCCCAAGGGTGGAGACTCTGGTTATGGAGTCGACATACGGCGGTACAAATTCCTTCCAGCCCTCACGCGTTGAGGCGACACAAGAATTGCAGGACATGGTCAAACGGGTCCTCGCAAAGGGAGGCAAGATTTTCTGTCCTGTCTTCGCGGTCGGCAGAAGTCAGGAACTAATGATTGCAATCGACAGGCTGTTTCGCTCTGAAGAATGCGAACCTGTGACTGTCTGGCTCGACGGAATGATTCAGGAGGCTACCGCCATCCATTCGATCCACCCCGATTTCCTCAACACCGAATTGAAGCAGGCAGTGCTGAAGGATGACGGAAGCAATCCATTCGGCTCTCCTTGGTTCCGAAAGGTCGAGAGTCGTGAGCAGCGGGAGTCAATCATTCACGACCCCGGTTCCTGCATAGTTCTAGCAACCAGCGGAATGATGACCGGCGGGCCAGTCGTCGAATACTTCCGCCACTGGGCTCCAGATCCGACCAACACGCTTTGCTTCGTCGGTTACCAAGCAGAAGGGACCCTCGGTCGTAGACTCCGCGACGGATTCTCCGATGTCCCAATCAGCGACGGTGGCAGAGGCACTGACATGGTGAAGGTCGCTTGTGACATGATCATCATCGACGGATTCTCAGGCCACTCTGACAGAAAGCAGTTGATGGATTACGTCGGCCAGATGAACCCCAAGCCCAAACTGGTCATCTGCCACCACGGCGACTCGAAGATATGCAACGAATTCAGCAAGGCGATACGAGAGACCTACCGAATCCGCTCAACAGCGCCCTCAAACCTCGAAACGCTACGGCTCAAGTGAGCTCTGGACCCCTCTCAGGGCGAATAGTCAAGCTGCACCTTGTCAATCTGCTTTCCGAGCACATAGAGCACCAGCGCTGAAACAAAGGAGAGCACACCGACGAAAGTCACGGCAAACGCTGCCATGGCAACCCCGAGGCTGACAGTGTCGTGCGGTCCTCCGATGTCCATCACCGCGCCCGCCATCTTGTATCCGAGCACAAAGAAAACTAAACCTGGTATGCCGAACAGAATCAACGGATGCTTCGATTCCAGCATCCAGTAGAAGAGTTGTGCGACGCGAGATGCTGAGGTGAGCGATTCCAACTGTTTTCCGACCGGTTGCCGGTCCAACTCGATAATCCGAACGCGCAGGTCACGGGAGAGGTCTGCAGGCCGGTCCTCATTGGAGGCGGATGCGAGGGCAGCAAGCCCCTCATTCGAGAAGCAGCAGACCGAAATCGCAGCCATGTCATAGGTGTAGGAGGCAATCGTGATCGCAAGGTTAGCCTCGGGGACGTCGTCAGTCCGCTGGTTGTGCGAGCGGTGCTTGAAAGCGATGTAGATGTCGTGGCCACTGCGAGCAAGCGAGATGTGCATCGGGAGGTCACTCAACTTCCAGTGGTTGTCCAAGCCGATGGCAACGGTGGCACCAGCATCGGGCAGGTCTAATCCGATTAGGGTCTTCGCAAGTTCAGGTGCGTGTGCCTTTCCATCATGCACGACAAAGGTTCCACCTGCCTCTTCCACCAACTTTCGGGCTTCCTCATCCTCGCCGAGGGAAATGACGAGAACCTGGTCAGAGAAGTCGAGGCCGCGGCTCACAGCGGAGCCGAGACGGAGTGATTGGTCGCGAGCGACGTAGACTAACCTCATCTCTACCGGCTGTCGCTGCTAAGGGACGGGGGTTGAATGATTCGGTCCTAACAGGGCCCGAACAAACACATTCGGGGGAGTTGTGTTGGCAGGAGTTGAAGGACTGAGTCGGCGGCAAGGTCGCCATGCGAGGGGACCGTAGAGTTGCGGTCGTCATACCGGCGCGCGACGAAGAGGCGTTCATCGAGGAGACAATCGCCTCGATTCCAGATTGGGTTGACCTGATTGTCGTGGTCGACGACGGTTCAAAAGACGCCACAGCCGAACTTGCCCTTGCCCAACTCAACTCATCTGGTAGAGATGAGAAGAGTGGATTAGTGACCAATTCAGAAGGCATCGGGGTCGGCGGGGCGATTTCCGCAGGCTATCACGAAGTGATTCGACTCATCGATGAGGGTGATGTTCCGAATGGTGAATGGGCCGCGGTGGTGATGGCGGGCGATGGCCAGATGGATCCGGCTGACATCGATGGACTGCTCAAGAAACTGGATTCCGCCCCCTTTGTCAAGGGTGACAGGTGGCTTCACGAGGAAGGACTCGGAAACATGCCGAAGAGGAGAAGGCTCGGTTCCCGACTTCTCTCCAAGTTGACCAGCCTAGCGAGCGGCCGAGAGGTCAGTGACCCCCAGTGCGGCTACACAGCAGTCGACATCGCCACACTTCGACAGTGGAAATGGGTCTCTGAATGGCAGGGCTACGGCTATCCAAACTGGTGGATGTTGAATATCGGTGCCGACTCGATTCCCTTTGAATCAGCACCTATTCGCTCGGTCTATAGAAATGAGACATCGGGGATAAGACTGAATAGGTTCCTGCCGAGAATCTCAATCCTACTGTTCGCCGGACTTTGGCGCAGAGGCTGGTCCTGGTATGTCACAGGCAGCGAAGACTCGGCGGGTAGAAGGTCGAACCCACAAACGAGAATCACCCTCTCGACCTGCTGGTTCGGTGCGATCGGCGCAATCCTCGCCTCGCCGCTCCTACTCTCACAATCAGCGGCGATATCCGCATCAGCATTGGCTCTCGGCCTAGTAGGCCTCATCGCCTCACGCCGAATCGACCTTCGAGAGGTCAACCGGCGCCTCGCAAATGGTGAGCATGAGCGGGAATCGCCCCTGCCTCATCCACGCTTGAT
>CAUZJP010000175.1:0-3685 GCA_963580235.1 Candidatus Thalassarchaeaceae archaeon | reverse complement strand
GTTCGTCGAACAGCGCCTCCTCGATGAGAGTGCGGACATCGGCCAGCGAGAGAAGTTCGTCAGCGCATTCGAGGAGGAGTTCGTCGCTCCCTTCGGTGAGCAGCGCGTGAAGTGGTGGGAGGCGGTCAAGAGCGTCGGCGATCGCTGAGAGGTCGCGGCCGTTTGCGCGGCCGTAGGCGAGCCGTGTCGAGAGCCGCTCAAGGTCTCTGCACCCTTTGAGAGTCTCTCTGAGCTCCCGCAGTCGGCGGTTAGCCTGCACCAAGGTGGCGACCGCGCAATGGCGCTTGGCAATCTCTTCGCGGTCGAGCAGTGGCATGAGTAGCCATTCACGCAGCATTCGACGGCCCATCCAAGTACAAGTTGCGTCGATGGAGGTAAGCAGGCTGCCCTGCTTCTCGCCGGCGAGTGTGTGGGTGACCTCGAGATTTCGGAGCGTGGTCTCATCGAGGACCATGTGGGAAGATTCCTCGGAGAGGTGAATCTCCCGCAGCGGGACCGTCGCCGTCAGGTGGAGTCTGGAAAGGTAGGATACCGCAAATCCGGTCGCCTCCATCGCCAACGGCAGTGCATCGAGGTCGATGTGGCCCAAGTCAGCCACCTTCAGAACCTCCTTGAGGCACTCTAGGCGGGCCTTTCGAGGCAACTCGTGGGTCGACAATGTGAGACCATCGACCGCTGCTATCAATGAGGTCAACGACTCATGATTGGCGTCGTTTCGGCTCATCACGAGTTCACGCGGCTGCCAGCGCAGCAACTCGTCGCGCAGCCGCTCAAATCGGCTCGCCCCCTCAAACTCTCCAGCCCAGGCGCGCCCGGTGCTCGGGTCGACGACCGACCAGCCCATTCCCTGTCCTTGAATCACGATGCAGGCGAGCAGGGCTGAGTTTTCATCGCCGATGAGACTCTCTTCGTAGAGCGAGCCGGGAGTGTAGACTCTTGTCACGACCCGATGCAGCAACTTCTCTCCGGGACGCAATTCCTCCTCCTGCTCGCAGAGCGTTACCTTGTGGCCGGCTCTCAACATCCTCTGGAGATAGGTCTCCACGGAGTGCCACGGGACGCCGGCCATCGGAATCGGATTGTCCGAAGTCTTGTCACGGCTGGTCAGAGTGATTCCGAGAACCTCCGAGGCGAGGATTGCGTCTTCGTGAAACATCTCGTAGAAGTCGCCCATTCTGAAGAAAAGGACAGTATCCGGGTGCTCCTCCTTGATGGCATGGAACTGTTCCATCATCGTTGTACCCATGGCTACCCTTCCTTCCTGTGGAACTCCGTTCGGAGACATCCGTCCTACGGACGGAGCACACCGGGGCGTGACGCTCCATAAGTAAACCGATTAGAACGGGCCCTCACCGCAAGTAGACATGGTGGTGACAGAAATCGGTCCCGTGAGTCAACGCCAGCGTTCGCCGGCGGCTGGCTCCTCCACTCAAAACTGCTCCTCGTGGTTGCCATCTAGGGCCTCGGCCTGATTCAGGTGGGAGTCAGGATGGCGCAATCCGAATCCAACGAAGCCTCGGAGGATTCGACCGCAGTCAGTTCGGGATGACATCAAACCATCGAGTTTGCCACTCTTCGGATTCACCAAGGGGTCAATCCCTTGATGTAGAGCGCGTGTCCAATCACCGCCACTGCGAAAATGATGATTATCAAAAAGATTAGATCGCCCATCCTCGCTAGACTCCTGCCTACATCCGAGGAGGCAGTCGGGTCGAGTTGCATCGTGCCGACATTGCCATCGACTCCAGTTCCATAGAAGACCACTTCATCCCCCACAGACGCCGCAAACCTAGCGTCGACTACCGCAGATTGAGAGACGGTATGGGTCTCAGGTTCGTCGGATATCGGAGAGATGCTGAGAAGTTCGGAGGATTCACCGCTCGCAAACCAGAATGTTCCGGACGAATCGACTGCCGCGGCGGTTGAACCACCGACTCCCGGGAGACTGACAATGGTCGAATCGGATTTGAGCAGCAGAGCGCTTGAACCACCCGCGAGGAGGGCCTCAACCTCACCACCCCATGTGGATGAGTCAACAAAGGCGACCGTGTGGATTGGGCCACCGGCACCGTGGTGGAGGGTGACCAGATTCGGTTGTTGTCCGAGCACCCCGTCTGCGCGGATTACAATCTCGCCCTGAAGTCCGAGGGTTGGCGTTGCAAGAGCGGTGTCGTAGCCCGTCACGATGACCGACGAGCCGTCCGGAGATTGGCTTACTGAAGTCATCACAGTAGTCGAAGTAGGTGGAGAAGTACCATCAGACACCCCTCCATTGTAGAAGGTGTGAACCGAAGTCTGGCGGGCACCTCCAGTGACCAGCCAGCCACTGCTGTCATCATTGCAGGCGATGTCAATCACATCTTCTGGAATTGCGTCGCCCCAGTCCAGCGTAATGAGTTCGATGCTTGAACCGTCATACCTGCCGACCAAGCCTTCTTCGCCACCTATCAGCCAACCGCCGGAGAAGGCGCACATGGCGGTCGGTTTGAGAGCAGAGGTGTCGGGTGCTCGGAATGTTGGATTGTCGTTTGACTCCTCGAAAAATCTGACCGGAGAGTCATCCGCCCTTCCTAC
This sequence comes from Candidatus Thalassarchaeaceae archaeon, assembly GCA_963580235.1. Lineage (GTDB taxonomy): Archaea > Thermoplasmatota > Poseidoniia > Poseidoniales > Thalassarchaeaceae > MGIIb-Q1. Next base: position 1,111 of record CAUZJP010000175.1, on the reverse strand, counting down.
TAGGACGAGTGCTGAAGCGCCGTCGCCACTCCACTCAACCGCCTCCAAGGTCTCACCCTCGTCGAGCAACCCGGCGGTACTGACTCCAGGCAGGACGAGAGAGGCCTCGATCCAAAAGGCGCCGACCAACATCGTGACTACAAATGCTGAGAACCAAAACCATTGATTTTCACTCTCTTCCTGAAAGTATTCACCCATGGTGACGAGCCACGCTGGGGCGAGAGAGTCCGCCATGACCCCTCGATATGCCGACCGTCTAAGAATTGCGCGCCAAACGCGGGCCCCTATGGGGCCCCATGCCGTTAAATACGGATGGTCGGTCGGCGGGCTGCCTTAGGCGGGGGACTGAGAGAATGGCACGCAAACCCGCAAGTATGTATCGCCGACTGAAGGGTCAGGCATACACCCGTCGACAGTACACCGGTGGTGTACCCAACAACCGAATTCTCAAGTTCCATGTCGGCAATCGAATCGCTGCGGAAAAGGGCGAGTTCGAGATATCTCTCAGCCTTCTCGCTGACGAGTCCTGTCAGATTCGACACTCAGCACTTGAAGCAGCTCGTGTCATCTCCAACTCCACCATCAGAACGGCTGCCGGTCCTCAGGGCTACGCACTTCGAATTCGAGTCTACCCGCACCACATCCTGCGTGAGAACAAGCAGGCGACAGGCGCTGGAGCTGACCGTGTGTCTCAGGGTATGCGATGTGCATTCGGCAAGAATGTCGGGACTGCTGCTCGTGTGAAGCATGGCCAGAAGGTCATGACGATTCAAACGAGTCCAGCCTACTTCGCAGCAGCGAAGGATGCACTCCGAAAGGCGAACATGAAGTTCCCAACCCCCTGTACTACAATCGTTGACCACGGCCACGAACACCTGAAGGGTCTGGTCTGAGGTGATGGGCGATGAGCCCGCAGTCCCCCTCCGATGAACGGCTTTCCCGCCTGCGGCAAAGTGTACTCGACGCACCTGTGGTCTGGAAGGGCGACTACGCCTACTTCGTCCACCCACTTACCGATGGAGTCCCACGCCAGTCGGCCGAAATGCTGCGAGAGGCCCGTGACATGGTCCTCGAGATGGTCGACTGGGAGCAGGTTGACCTCATCCTCGGC
>CAUZJP010000174.1:0-3713 GCA_963580235.1 Candidatus Thalassarchaeaceae archaeon | reverse complement strand
TTGGTCGGTGGCCGAGGGTTGATGGGTGACGGCGATTCCCGAGGGGCGTGGCTCGCAAGGTGGTTGCCCGTGCTCCGGTGAGGCTGGACTTCGCCGGTGGCTGGACGGATGTCGCCCCATACACACATGATGTGGGTGGGGAGGTGGTCAATCTCGCCATCAACAAATACGCCACCGCAACTCTCGAGGTCGATGATGAGGGGATTCTCTCGGTCGGCTACACTTGTGAGGTTCCTGTGGGCTCTGGGCTCGGAACTACCGGTGCCATCAATGTGGCTCTCGTGGGTGCCATCAACGCTCTTGAGGTCGATGACGAGGGCCGTGCGGCGGTCGCTGAACAGGCGTTCCAGTTTGAGTCACTGCTCGGCAACCGTGGCGGTAGGCAGGATCAGTGGGCGGCATCCCATGGCGGCTGGAATCATCTACTCTTCATGGGCGACGCAGTCGAGGAGATGCCACTCTTCCCGATTGCTTCTGCGACCAAATGGCTGGAGCGTCAGATGATTGTTGTGAACTCAAATATTCCACATGTTTCGGGTGACCTTCACGCTCGAATCTGGGAGCGCTATGATGCTGGTGACGAACAGGTTCGTGAGGGGCTGATGGCGATTCGGATGGCCGCTCGGGCGATGGCGAAGGGGTTGCAGCAGGATAGGCGTGACGAGGTCATGGCTGCATTCCACGAGGTCTGTCGCGGGGTTGACCTGCTCGACCCGGGGCTTCACGACCCGTTTCGCCCGGTTGTGGGTCCGCTGCTTGAGACGAGGGAGGTTCTCGCCTGGAAGGCGCTTGGCGCAGGAGCGGGTGGATGCGCGATGCTGTTGTGCAACCTCGGAAAGACCGATTCTGTCAAGGCTGCCTGTGAGGCTGCTGGGTGGACGGTCATCGATTGGGAACCGGACCATGATGGTCTGACGGTCACTGCCAGTTGAGGCCGTCGATCTTCGCTGGAAGCGTTGAGATTGCCGGCCCTAGAGCCTCGACGATGGTTGCCGCCCACGCCGAGGTGTCGTCGCTGTTCGTCTGCTCGTTCTGACGGGCCACGAGAAGTGGCCAGCGTTCCATGCTCGGCGGCCAGAGTTGGACATCTCCGGGAAGATCCTCAAGTTGGTGGGCTGTGGCTTGGTGTGCCCATTCGGGGTCATTCGTAAGTGTGGTTAGCGCACCACGCTGACTGTTGCACAAGGCCACAGTTCGCAGTGTGTCGAGTCGGTTCGCTTCGGCCTCGTCGGCGCGATCTAGTTCGTCTGGCGGAGCTCGCTCAAAGAGGAGGAATCCACGCTTTTCTTCGGGGCTGCTGGGGTGCCAACCCAATCCCACGAAAATGGTGAAGAGGCTCTCCCACTGCTCGGGTGCGCGCACATACCAGCCCATTCGGTCAGGCTTGTTGTCGACCTCGAGATGCCAGGTCCAATCGGGTAGGTGTGGGGATAGGGAATTCCGGATTTGTCCGAGCAAAATCCTCTCTTCCAACACAGAATGGCCGGTCACCTTCTCAGGTCTCCCCACCTTCACTGCCACAAAGGCGCTCAATGAGAATCCCAAATCCTTCGGGCTGATTGACCAGCGATGTTCACCCATTCGTTCGGGGCCGGAGTTCATCTTGGTCGGCTCGGAGGTCCAGCGGTGGATGCTATCCTCACCATCGCCGCCGTTGCCTAGGCGGAAGGTGATTCGCTCGTCGCCGATAGTGAGGGCTCCGTCGTGGGTGGAGAGGGTGAGTTGGCCTTGCGGTTCTGGTGAATGGCTCCCGGGGTAGGGGTGGTCGTCGAAGTCCACCTCGGCCCAGAGACGGCTGAAGAGGGCTTCCTCCATGACCCATGCGCAGCGCTCCTGCTTCATAGGCGCTGGGGAGGGGTTCAGTCGAGGCACTTGAGGGGGGCGAGAGGAGTTTCGCCGAGTGTTTCTGTGATGATTCGCTTGGCATCGGCTCGGTCGAGTGGTGCTGCGTCTAGCAGGCGGCGCCAGAGATGTTCGGTAAGGGTCGCGAAGTTGTGAGCCCAGCGGTATGAGTCGAGGATGAAATCTGCCCTTTTGTGGTCGGCGAGAGGGTTATCGGCGGCGAACAGTGACTCTGCGGTAGCGAGTTGTTTTTTTCCGAAGATGGTGGCGAAGGTGCGCTCGGAGCGGAGCAGGTCGGATCTGCCTGCGGAGGTGACGATATTTGCGACATCAGCGCAGGCACCCGGAACGAATGTGTCGTCGCGGAGCCAGTTGTTGCTCGGCATCCAGAGCTGGTTGGTCAAGTCGTGGTAGGTTGGCAGGTAGCGCAGATGAAGGACCAGTTCGCTGCTCTTTTCGATTAGTGCTGCGAAGGCGGCTCTCGATTTTTCGCCGCCGAATCCCGACATCTTGAGGAATTCGTCGAGGATTTCGCTCGGGTCAGTCGTGGGGTCATCGGTGAGGGTGATGATTGCGTGTGCATTCATCTCCGACCAGAAGTCATCAGTCGCATGTTCGGCTGACCAGCCACCCCCTCGCGGGATGATGTAGGAGCCGGCCCAATTCTGCGGACGGCAGTTGGCAAGCCCAGCGCGACCCACCTCATCACACTCCGGGAATCCGTTGGCCCAGTGGTGGCCGAGCCAGTTTGGCACCATTCCAAGAAACTCGTATTCTCGTTCGCATTGGAACTCGAGAATCCGTGGCGGACCATCGAGTTGCATCGACTCGTTCCAAGGTTGGTGGCGCCAGTAGTCTGTCGCTGAATGCTTTACTGAAACTACTAATCTCGGATTTTCATTCCAAGAGGCCAGAGCGGTCGATTGCTGCTCGGAATCAGCGTGTATTCCATCATCTCCCAAGTCCCATAGTCTGAGGATGCAGCGCATCCCCAACTCGTTGCAGATGAGTTCTTCCAATTCGCTGACCATTCGGCTGACTGCCCCCACTTTTCCCCGTCGCTGGCAAAGTTCACACTCACACTGAAAGGGGCTTACCCGGCTCGCCCATGGGTGGGTTTCGAAAGCCTCGCCGAAGCGGAAGATGATGCCCTCGAGGTCAGGAAGTTGGTGAAAGAGAGATTGGACATTGGTAGCGATTGCCCGCCAGAGATCGTCGTCGAGCGGACATCCTCCAGACGACTTCGCATCCTCCTTCGAGAGGGTGAACAGATCCTCCATGACCCACGGTCTCAGTCCAGCATCCAAGTTCTCTCTGACCCGTTGTCCGAGTGCTTTGAAGATTGGTTCGGCAACCTCCTGGTCTGCGCTCTCCATGGTCAGACTTAGACAACCCGACAGTTGGTCGGCCACCACTACATCGGTGAAGCCTCGCTCTGCGAGGAAGGTGGGGTCGCGCCAGCGAGTTTCGATAGTCGGCTTGCCGGGGGGGTCGTGGACATAGGCGAGTTTCATGCGACCTTCGGGGCGTGGAATCAATTCCCCACCTCCAAGTCGTCATGGAAGGTCCAGCCGATTTCTGCGAAGGCTGGTGCTGCGGTGGAAGAGAAGTCCTCGTGTGGCACGATGCCGAAGATGGCGCCGCCCGAGCCGGTCTGCTTAGCACAGGAGCCGAGCGAGCGGGCTAGCATCACGGCGTCGAGTGTGTCACCGAGCGCTTGTTCGCCGAACAGTTCGCGGCGAAGTTCGAAGTTTGTGTCAATCAGCATCGAGAGGTGGGCGTGCTCTTGGTTTCGAATGGAATCGACGCCAGAGGCGGCTCCCTGTGCCAGGTGTTCGACAATTTCAACCATCTCCGCGTCCCTCCTCTCC